>JBBQPP010000166.1:0-7744 GCA_038217255.1 Bacteroidales bacterium
TAACTCAATAAACATTGAAGCCAATTTATACTGCGACATAGTTAAGGTTAATTCATTTTCGTTGGTTGTTGGGGGTGGAACGATAATTAATAATTCGAAAGGATTATTAGGGACAGGGGGCATGGAAGTTCCAACTTCTCCGCAATATTCCAAATATTTTAGCAAATATCATTTAGGTGGAAATTTGTCTGGAGGATTCAGAATTAACCGGCCAAATAAAAGAACAGCGATTAATATATTTCCTATTAACGTCCATTTTGGAAACCAGTTAACCGAATTGAATGCCAAAATAGAAGTTGATATAAAGCTATGACCCCCCCGCTGATGCCGATTGTATCGCTTTCCACTTTGGATTATTGCGAAGTAAAACCAAACTATACATTGTGCGGTAGCAGGGAAGAAATTGAAAAAAGTATAATAACTTTGGGCTATTGACTAATTGTGTGCAATTTGAAAACTGAGAGCGCAAAATGATACTAAAAGAAAAAAACGTTGGGATTTTAGGACTTTTATCTGTTCTAATTTTGATAGCAGCTTTATTAATATTTGGTTTCTCAAACGCTGAATTTAGTTTTCTAAATGATTTTATAAGCAAACTTGGAGCACAAGGAGAACCGAACGCTTTATGGTTTAACCTAATCGGTTTTATAACTGTCGGAATATTACTTTTTGTATTTGGTCTGACTTATGGTCATCTTCTAAATGACAAACTATTGTCAATTTTATTATCACTATTCGGGTTAGGATTTGCTTTTTCCGCAATACCAATAGATATGCAATTATCCAGAACACCTGTTTCTAAAGCCCATATAGTTGCAATTTGTCTTGGATTAGCTTTTTGGCTATTCGGTCTTTCAAGACTTGGATATAATCAAAAATTAAAAAGAAAAATAAGATTTCGTGCAAATTTGACTGCTGTGATTCTTGTACTATCAATGATGGGTTTTGTGTTTGGACTTTGGTCAATGCCAATAACTCATCGATTAGTATTTGGGATTGTTTTCGGTTGGACTGCATTGACCTCAATAGAATTAATATTAAAAAAAAGAGAACCGAATGAAAAAACTGCATACAAAAGCACCTAAGAAAACATGGGGCGGACAGAGGTAAAACAAAATCCGGTTCTCCGTAGCTAAGTTTCGTTTCGGTGGACAGGAAAGAGCTTCGAAAAGCCCACGTTTCTTAGCTGCGGCACGTTATAGGCTATGGTTTTTGGACGGCAATCCCATAGTTGATTACAGCAAGTAGAAAAAGGGAATAAGACTTATGTTTTGGAGCGGAGCTGACTTTGACGAAGAGCGCTTAAACATTAAAGGAGTTAAATTTAAAGACACTTCCATATGGAAAAAATTTTAAGAACTTAATAAGACAGTATAAATTAAATAAACAATTGAAATCATGAAAAAAGCTCAATACAAAGTAAGCATTGATGCACCTGCAAGTAAGGTTTGCGACTTTATGCTCGGCATAAGCAATAAACAAACATACGAACAATAGACAGCTCTGTTCAATTCGACTTCAACTTATGAAGGGAGTTGGATTAAGGGCAGTAAAATATTGTTCGTTGGGATAGACGATAAGGGCGAAAAAGGTGGTATGGTATCGGAAATCGCTGAAATCATTCCAAACCGTTTTGTTTCAATTCGGCATTTCGGACTTTTAAAAGCTAATGTAGAAATCACAGAAGGATCAGAAGTAGAAAAATGGATAAATGGACTTGAAAATTATACTTTTGAAGAAATCAATGGAACTACCACAGTTAGTGTTGACTTATGGGTAGAAATACATATGAGTTTGGATATAAATATGGATTACAATCAGGACAACCAGCCTATCAGAATATGATGCATTACATTTTTCCCAACAACTTATAATTTGAAAATCCAAGCCCCTATGTTCAGGTTAAGAAATTGGATATAGATGAAATTGGGGATTTGCAAAAACAAGAAGGAACAGACATATATCTATGTGGTGGTGGGCAGTTTGCAGGTTGGCTTTTGGATAATAAAAAGATTGACACGGAAGTTTATGAAAATGGGTTACAAATAATGACATACAAAATCAACTATGACATTGAAGAATGAATTAGTTAAAAAAGAAGTCTAATTCATTGGCGTACATTGAATACTATAGAGATTATGGAAATAAAAAAAATACAGTCTGATAAAACAAACCACTTCATTAACCTTATTGAAATATGATGTAGGCGTTTCGCCTGATTTTCAAGGCCAGGGGATTGGCAAAGCATTGATATCCCATATCTGTAAATATTGCATAGAAAATGGATTCGAACTAGCTTATGTTGAGGCCGAAACGGATGATCTTGATGCCGTTTCTTTTTATAGAAAAACAAACTTTTCAAATGAAATGCAAGCAACACATTTTACCTATTCATTTTAAATATAGTTAGGAACACCTTTATTATGATAAAATTTAGACAAGCGACAATAGAAGACCTTAAAGTATTGCAGTATTGGGACACAAAACAACACGTGATTGAATGTGATCCAGATGATGAGTGGAATTGGGAAGTAGAACTCAACCGAAATCCGGAATGGCGGGAACAGTTAATTGCAGAATTAGGGGAAGAACCTATTGGAATTGTTCAAATTATTGACCCTTACCAAGAAGAGACGCGTTATTGGGGAACAATCGAAAGGAACAAAAGAGCAATTGATATTTGGATTGAAGAAGAAGATGTTTATGAATTGAAAAGAAAGCCTTAATTCGAAAATGTATAAAAATAATAGCGGTTTAATCAAACTGCATTAAATAATTTTCAATCAAATCATTATACCTTTTTATTAGTTTCCCAACTATTTCATTTTGTGGATTAAATTTAAACGCATCAATTTTTACAATTGGGAGAATTTTGGGCGAAGTGCCGGTAATAAACGCCGCATCAAAAGCCTGGAGTTCGCTGAAATTCACTTCTCTTTCAATAACGCGCATGTTTAAGTCAGCTGCCATTTGAAGTGTTTTTTGTCTTGTAATACCAACCAAAACCCTATTTTCAGGAGAAGTAACAATCTCATTTTTGGAAACAAAAAACACATTACTACGGCTGCCTTCGGTAACTTTTCCCAGATGATCGACAAGTAAAACTTCATAAAACCCTTTTTCCGAAATAATCTGGTCAGCACGATTGCGAACAGTTGTATGTAAAACTTTGGCATTGGGGTTATCGCGTTCGGCTTTAAGAATACCGCAGTTTATGCCCTCTGTGTACATTTTATCGGTTGGATAAACATGAGGAATAAAAAATGCTTCGAGGTTTTTTCTACATGAAATTAAGATGTTTCCAACAGATGCTTTATTCTTTTCAATTAAATTCTTCAGGAAATCTTTAATCTGTTCATCTGAATAACCAATATTTATCCCGGCCAATTGCGCTGAATAGTAGAACCTTTTGAGATGATCTTCCAAAAACAATGGGATTCCACTAACAACGCGCAAAACTTCGTAAATTCCTCCTTCGTTTTCGCCCGAGATAAACTGTTTTATCCCTTTCAATTCTCCGTTTAAAATAAAAAACTTGTGTACTGGTAATAAATCCATTATCAATTGTTTTGGGGTAAATTTATTCAATTGTTTGAAAATGGATTGTTAGTGTTGATAAAAATCCGTTTTCGGTAACATTTAGAACATATAAAGCCTTAGTTAAAAGACTTTCTTTTATGTGCACTGAATCTGGAAAATCCATCCGATACCCGGTTGTAGTGCTTACGAAATATTTGCTATACCATATCGAAGTTGTACCTTAAAAGTTCCTGCAAATATTTTTGAATACTGTTCGTATTTAGGGCTTGAGTCATAATTAAACGACATTACATAATTCATTCTAATTCTGAAATTTACAAAATACTATCATTACCTGTGGAATCTGTAAAATCTAATCAGGGAGGCTTCCATTTTGCTGAAGTGCATGAAAAACGGAATTTTTAAAGCTCCTCCCAATTGGCAGTTCCTTTCCAGGAACTTCAATGGTGCTGGCAGTAAATGCTTCGATTCGTAAGAGTGAAACGATAAACGATTTATGGATTCGTAAAAAGCTATCACCTGGTAATTTTTCTTCGAGGCTTGTCATAGTGGTTTTGGTGATAATTTTTTTCTTGTCAGTGTAAATCTGCACATATTCGCTCAACCCTTCCACATACAAAATTTCATTTAAATGAACTTTAATGACCCTTTTGTTTTCCTTTACATAAATGAAAGGCTCAGCGGGCTGAATTATTTCGGAAACCGGCATGGCAACCGGAATTTCATCCTGTGTCATTTGATAATACTTGTTGACAGATTTCAGGAACCGCTCAAATGTTATAGGTTTCAATAAATAATCAACCACATCCAGTTCAAACCCTTCCAATGCATATTCGCGATAGGCAGTGGTTATGATTACTTTGGGTGGATTTTTGAGTATTTTCAAAAATTCCATACCCGTAATTTGTGGCATCTGAATATCCATAAACATCAGGTCAATTTTCTGTTCACGTAATTCTTTCAAAGCTTTCATTGCATCGCCGCACTCACCAATAATTTCAAAATTTTCAAGTTTCTGAATGTGGTTGCGCATTAAATCGCGTGCAAGAGGCTCATCATCAATAATAAGACATTTTGTTTTCATACTTTTGGCTTTTTGTTTCTGTTTATCATTATTTCTGTTTTCTGAATTGGCATATTAAAAAATAACTCTTTTTATCAGTTTCTAACATTCTAATTAAAAATTTCCACACTAATTTCGGTAAAATTGGCATCAGTGCTTTCAACAATTCTGTGTTTTGAGGGAAAGTTGAACATCAACCGTTTCCTTATTATTTCTAAATCGTTATTGTTTATTAAACTAAAATCTTCTTCGCTCCAAAACGTAAAAGTAAAAAGCAGGTATTTCTTCTCTGCTTTTATTATGACTGTACTTTCAAACGAATTGTTACAGTTATAAACCACTTTTAAGGCACTATTAATAAACGGAAGCAATAAAAGCGGCGGACAAACATGTGCCTGAAGGTTACCATTTACAATTAAACTAAAGTTACAACAATTGCCAATTGCAAACTTATGAATATCTATAAACTCACTTATTAGGTTAACTTCGAGACTTAACGGAATCAATTCATCTTTTACTTCAAAAAGAAAATGATTTAAAAATCCTGACATTTTCACAATCAACTGAGGCAGTTTTTCGGGCTCTTTTCCAGATATGGTTTCCAATTCCTCCACCATTGCCAAAATTAGTTTTGGTTGCAACTGATACCTGTAAATCTCAAGTTCAGTTTCCATTTTAATTTGCATTAGTCCGGCAGTTTGATTTTTAGAATAATACCATGATTGCCAAACCTTTATAGCTAAAAAAACCAAAATGATGTAATGGTTGCCAATTCCGCTGATTATTATATTCGGCAAGCTTAAATAACCCTTTTCGAACATTTTACTTTTATCAAATACACCAAAAACCAGTTCGTTACTAACAATTAGTTCAATCACTGAAAAAACCACAAGTAATACTGAAATACCGGCAAGTGCAAGCCATATTTTCCCTTTAAAAAAAGTTTCAGGTAAAAGCCAGTAAGCAATCAGGTATGTGTGTGTAACAAATATTGGCAATGTAATTACATAATACATCAACCACACAAAATATTGGTGCGCACCACTACCAATGCTTTGTATGATCGTAAACGATATTATCCAACTCAGCCAAAAAACCGAGTGAAAAAGAATTCTTTTTTTATCGATATGTATTTTTTGTGGGTTCAAATTATAGTTTTAATTCGACATACACCCTGTATGTATTTTCTGTATTATTTATTTTCAATTCATAACCATTTGGTTGATATATAATGTCCAATCGTTTTCGAAGTTGTTTCAATTGGTTTTCGTCTGGGTTGGCTAATGCCGGATTTGAAGGTTTGCTATTTTCAACAAGCAGGATAATTTTTTCTGTGCCGGTTTTTATTTCAACATTAATCCAAGGTGAACCTGCATCTAAACTACTGCCATGTTTAAAACTGTTTTCAATGAGATAAAACAAAATCATGGGTGGAATTTTATATGAATGAAGGGTTCCAACAACATTCAGACTTACTTTCAAACGGCTGCCATACCTCAGCTTTTCAAGCTGAATATAGTTTTTCACGAGTTCAATTTCACTTTCCAGATCAACATATTCTTTTTGAATTTCATTAATAATGTATTTCAGCACAATCTTTATTCGTCTGATAACCTCGATGGTTTTTATTGGGTTTAACAATGAAATTGCATATAAATTATTGATTGTATTAAATAAAAAATGAGGGTCGAACTGAGATTGAATTAGTTTACGTTGTGCCTGTTTTGTTTCGATGATAACCAATTCACGCATTTTTTCGGCATAAAAATAATCCTTGATATATTTTACAATACAAAAAAGTGCAACAATAAAAGTCATGTCTTTGGTGTTGACAATAATAAAACGCAAATTAAAAATTCCCTTCCGATTGATATTTTCAGGAGAAATTGAGGAATATAATATTTGGTCGGAAACAAGGAGTTTTAAAGCTGAGAGCGCGATTCCAACAAGTACAAAAAGCAAAGCAAACCATCCTATTTTTTTTGTAAGAAGTAGTTCGGGAATAAGTAAAAAGATAGTAATGTAAGCATAGCCAAAAAAGAAAAATGCATTGACAGTTACAGTCCATATTGTTTTTGAAAAGCTTTCGGTATTGTTTTGTACGGATAAAACTGAAGTAAAAACAATCAATGTTATCAAAAAAAACAACGTGTGTCTGTAAATACGAAACCTTGCACTGTTATCAAATATAAACCTGTTCATTTATTTGTGGATTGATAAATAAACTTCAAATTTATTGCTTCGGTCAATAATCTCTAACTTGTGTCTTTCCCCATAAATCATGTCTAAACGCTTTTGTGCATTTATCAATCCAATACCTGGGTTTTTAGCTTCATTTTTAATTTTATCGTTAGAAGTTTTACTGTTTTCAGCAAAAAATATCAGTTCATTTTCAGTTGTGGTAATTTTAATATTTATACAAGGGTTTCCCGGATCATTGCTGCTTCCATGTTTAAAACTGTTTTCAACAAATGTAAATAGCAACATTGGGGCAATTTTAAAATTGCAGGTGTACTTGTTTACCTCAAAAGTCAGTTTCAACCTGTTTCCATAACGCATTTTCTCCAGGTCAATATAATTTTCTATCAGATTTATTTCCTTTTCCAATTCAATTTCTACTTCGTTACATTCGTATAATACCGAGCGCAACAAATCGGATATTTTTGCAATTCCCTCTGAAGTTTTTGCTGATTTATCCAATGAAAGTGCATAAAGGTTGTTCATCGTATTAAACAGAAAATGAGGATGTAATTGTGTTTTTAACAGGTTCATCTCCGCTTGTATATTTTGCTTTTCTATTTCAAATTTTTCTTCCTGTTGTAATTTCCATTTTTTTACAAATTTTATGGCAAATGCAATCGCAACCATAAAATTTGTTTCAAGCATTAAGTACAAAAAAGTGACTCCAAACAACGTGTCGAAAGTAATGGGCAACTGATTGATTTTGCGCAGAAAAATGCGTTCGCCAAGGGTTACCGAAATTATTAGAACAGTCATTAAAAAAACGGTTAAAACCAAATTGCGTTTTTTTAAATAAAAGGGCAACAAAACATAAATAGTGGTGTAGGTTGCAATCATTACAAAGGGAAGCATACAAAGCGATTCGAACATATACCATTTATAGTCGTTTCCGTATTTTCC
>JBBQPP010000167.1:0-7738 GCA_038217255.1 Bacteroidales bacterium
CCCTAAAAAGTCCGTTATTGTCGATTGGGAATGCCCCGGTTGTGAAAGTGCCACCGTTTATAAAAATCCCGGCACCATTTTCAATAGTAAATCCGGCATTAAATGTGCAATTAACTGTTACTCCGCTATTAATTTGCATCAGTCCAGAGGTAAAGGTAATTGTGCCTCCCAACTGTATGTCCTTATTTATTTGTAAAATATTCCCAACCGCGCCTTTGTTTATTCTGAAATTTTTAAAAACTGTGGCCGAAGAACCGGATAATGATGGATTTGAAGTTCCTGCAAATTCAACAGTTCCGGTACCTGCATTAAATGCTCCGTTATTTACCCAGCTTCCATATACTTGTAAAGTGTTTGCTACGCAGTTTAAGGTTCCGTTTATTGTTATGTCATTGCAAATTTGACTTCCAGTCATTGAAATTGTAGCTCCGTTTGCAATTATTACATTGTCACCAGGCAGGGGAAAAGTACCGCCTACCCACGATGTTCCATCGTTCCAGGGGCCTCCCAGTGCTGTAGAGGTAATTGCGTTTGCCATCCCCGATTTTAGGGTCAAACCTTTCTCTTGCTCATTCATAACTGGCTCAGTTCTTTTTTCAACCAAAATGAATTGTTTTGCCTCACCTACATTTCCATGCCGATCAGCAATTTGATAAGTGCGTGTTATGGTGTACGGACAGGTTGAATTGCTTTTTTGTTCCGATTCAAGTTTAAAGGTGGCAGGGTTTAAATTACAGTTGTCAGAAGCCCATCCCCCTGCATTCAAAAATGCCTGAAGCGTTGTATGTGGCGATGGTACGCGGTCGTTACAGCCGATTGAAACGTTTTCGGGGACTGATATTTCTGGTATCTGCTTGTCGGTAACTACCACTGAAAACGAACAGCTAACTCCATCTCCTAAATTATCAACAGCAGTGTAGGTCACAAAAGTTACCCCTTCGTTAAAAACATATTTCCCAATTTGGTTGATTCCGGTTCGTGGCGAAGCAGCTTCAGTAGCGCCTTCCATGTTCCAGGTTGTAGAAGCAGGAGTTCCCTTCACGACTTCCACATCAAGGCCGTTGCTGATGTCAGCACTGCATTTGTCAATATCACAAGTGGTTGTAATGTTTTCGGGGCAATTGAGTTGTAAAGTTTTATCCGGATAAGCATTGGGGTAACGGAGGGCATTACCTGAAAAAACGTTATAACAAAGTGAAGAAACTACATACCACAGCGGGGCAGGTTCAGAATAAGCTCCTGAATGTGCCATTAAAACAGCAAAAAATATAGCTGCTGATTTTAATATGCCGGTATGTTTTAGTTCAGACAAGTTATTGAAGTAAAATTTTTGTCATTGCTTAATTCAATAGTTCATTACTGTTATAATTTTCATTAACTGTTTCGTTCCTGTCACGGGTTTCCCCTTTTACAGGAGAAAGTTTGTTGCAGTTAAAAAGACCTTCTGCCTTTTTGGTGCCTATAAATCTTATTTTACAATTGGTGAAGCGTCCTTATAATAATCGGCTCAGGTCACCAAACCTGAGTCGCTGGTTTTCCTTTTAAAAATATTTAGCTCTTATATAGCTCCTGCCAAAAAAGTCCATGTCCCATCCCATGGTAAATTCGTATGTACCACCCTGATATGGGAATATATCGGTATATGTTAAATCCATTGCAAACCCAAGCCGTAAGTTTTTGTTAATCAGCCATTGGGAGGTTACACAGACCGCATTGCGTGATCTCCATACCAATCCAAACCATAATTTTTCGTAAACCAAAAAATTTGCAGATAAATCAAACTGTATGGGCATATTCAAGCTGGCACGTATAAGTAGGGTGGGTTTAAAAATTAGCCTTGACATAGGGTCGAGAAAAAATACATATCCTCCATTCAAATAAAGGGTACGGATTTCAGATTGCCTGGAATAATTCTGGTAATTGATGCTGAAATCGTTTTCAACCAATTTTGGGATTGCTAAGCCAACATAGTAGTTGTCTTCATACAAAAAAGCGCCTACCCCAAAATTGGGCAGAAACTTAAGGTCAATATCCTGGGCGAATACGGGGTCATATTCACCATCGGGGTAAAGCTGATATTCGGATAAGGGATTATTAAAGTTTGTAAAGCCAAATTTAATACCAAACCGCAATCTGCGCCAGGGCGTTAAATTGATTTCGTAGGCATAATCGGCCAGTATTGACATCGTTTTTTGACGGGCAAAAGTTTCATTGACAATGTTTAAGCCAATACCTACTGACTCATTGTTTAAAGGGCTGTGTATAGATATACTTTCTGTGAGTGGCGCCCGGTTGATTCCGGCCCACTGCTCACGTACCAACGCAGTAAATCCTGCCTTTTCCCAGATACCTGCATAAGCCGGGTTTATAACCTGACCGTTGTACATGTATTGAGTAAAAATCGGATCTTGTTGTGCTACACACTGTAACGATACAACAATTAATAAAATTACTTTTGTTAGCGTTCCATAATGAATACCTCCGTATTTCACGTTATTAACAATTAGTTCTATATAAAGGGCGCGTCAAATATATATAATATTAACGATCAAACAATATCCAAGCTTATCAATATTAGTAAGTTAGAATGATTCTTATTAATTGCCAATTATATCATGTCGTTTCTTATTGTTAATAACTTATGTATTATCATTTAGAAACAGCATTTTCGTTCTTTTTTATATAGAATTTTATAACATGTAATCAATTCAATATTTAGCATATACTATATCTGTATTGGTATAAGTATGAATGTTGTTGATTGATAATGTGTTGTTTGTTTATGATATTTACACTTCCATTTATGATTATCCGATTATATACCAGTTGTAATTCTAAAATACGTCAAAGTATTAAATATGAATGAAATACGTTTTTTGTTAAGTTTACTCACCCTGATAAGGTCTGCGACATTATCGTCCCTCTCTACGCGCAGAGAGCAGAAGAGGGAGAGTAAAAATTTATTTTTATAATTTGTGGTACTTAAACGGAGAGGCCACTCCGAAAAGTCCGGTTGAATACATATATATACAACCTTTATTAATGTCATATGGCACAAAGAAAGGGGATTTAGGGGTAATTGATTTTTCGGACTGGACTCAATATATTATTTCAAAGGGGAAATTAAAGGAGGATTTCATGTGTTTATAATTTATTGTTTTTTAATGGCAATCCGTCAGCTGACGGAGGTTCCAGTGTCTCAAAAAGCTTTTGTGATGGCTCGTTTCTTCTGAAAATCAAAATGTTATCAACATGTTGTTTAAGTTGCTGTATTCTTTTTCCCGTTTGCAGTTTTAGTCTTGATACTTGATACTTAAATCTCAATACTAATTTAGAACCTAAAAAAGTTAGTTTATAACGGATTTATTTTAATGTTTAAAATATTCATAAATTTGGGCACATAAAAAACTAGAAAATAAGCCGATGCCTTTATTAAATTCAGTTGTACAGTGGTTAAATTTCAAGCGGATTTATCAAATTCAATTGTACAATGAACACCCGATTGAAATACAGGATGAAGTGTTATTCAGCCTGTTGAACAGCGCCAGGGATACCGAATGGGGAACCGCTCATGGGTATAACAAGATTAATTGTTACAAAGATTTCCAACGTGCCGTACCGTTGCAGAAATACGAAGACATAAAACCATTTGTGGAAAGATTGCGGGAGGGGGAGAAAAATTTACTTTGGCCGGGAGAAGTAAAATGGTTTGCAAAATCATCGGGCACCACAAGTGATAAAAGTAAATTTATTCCGGTTACAAAGGAGTCGCTTGAAGACTGCCACATGCGGGGACCTAAAGATGTTTTTGCACAGTTTATCAAGAATTACCCCGACACAAAAATTCTAAAAGGGAAAACACTGACATTGGGAGGCAGTCACCGGGTCAATAAATCAAGCAATAATTCATTTTATGGCGACTTATCGGCAATATTAATTGAAAACGTACCTTTTTGGGCCGACTTTATCCGTACTCCTTCCACCGAAATCGCACTTATTGAGGAGTTTGAGGAAAAAATTGATAAAATAATAGAAACTGCTCTCGATCAAAATGTTACCTCCTTTTCAGGAGTTCCATCCTGGTATCTGGTATTATTTAAAAAGGTGCTTGAAAAAACAGGTAAAAATAATATTCTTGAAGTATGGCCAAATATGGAAGTGTTTGTTCATGGAGGTGTAAATTTTGAACCCTATCGCAAACAATACAACAAACTTTTCCCATCAAACCAAATGCATTATTTGGAAACTTACAATGCGTCAGAAGGTTTTTTTGGAATCCAGGACAGTCAACACAGCAAGGATATGCTGCTAATGTTGGATTATGGCGTATATTATGAGTTTATCCCGATGAAAGACTGGAATTCTGACAACCCACGTGTAATTAGTTTAAAAGATGTTGAACTTAATGAGAATTATGCTATTGTAATTTCGACAAGCGCAGGATTGTGGCGATACATTATTGGCGATACAGTAAAATTTACCGGTAAATATCCATTTAAAATAAAAGTTACAGGTCGCACAAAACATTTTATCAACGCTTTCGGAGAAGAGGTAATAATCGATAATGCGGATAAGGCAATTCAGATTGCCTGCGAGCATACCGGATCAATTGTTAACGAATATACTGCCGGCCCTATTTTTATGGGAGACCAACAAAAAGGTGCCCATCAATGGATTATCGAATTTGAAAAAGCGCCAGGGGATCTTGACTTTTTTACTACAGTTTTGGACAATTCTTTAAAAACAATTAATTCAGATTACGAAGCCAAACGGCATAAAAACCTAGCCCTGGAAAAACCACATGTTATTAGCGTTCCACAGGGGACTTTTTATAATTGGATGAAAAACAGGCAAAAAGTTGGCGGCCAAAATAAAATTCCCCGTTTGTCGAACGATAGAAAATATCTTGACGAACTTTTGAAATTGATACAGGATTAACCTCAAATTTTTATAATTTAGACCTCAAATTTTATAAGACATGCACATTGCAATTGCTGGAAATATTGGGGCGGGTAAAACAACTCTTACTGAGCTTCTTGCCAAACATTACAAATGGACCCCACATTACGAAGATGTTGATGAAAACCCATATTTGAACGATTTTTACAACGATATGCAGCGTTGGTCGTTTAATCTTCAAATCTACTTTTTAAACTCGCGGTTTAACCAAATCACTGACATAAGAAAATCAGGAAAAACCATAATTCAGGATCGCACAATATATGAAGATGCTGAAATTTTTGCGCCAAACCTGCACAGCATGGGACTAATGAGTACCCGTGATTTTAACAACTATAAAACCCTGTTCGATTCAATGGTGAATGTAATTCAGCCACCTAATTTGCTGATATACCTTCGGGCTACGGTACCAACACTTGTAAATCAGATACAGAAACGTGGCCGCGAATATGAAAGTTCAATCCGAATTGATTACCTGAAACAACTAAACGACAGGTATGACAAATGGATTAACACCTACAATTTGGCCAAGCTGCTGATTATTAATGTTGACGACCTTGATTTTACCACTAAACCCGAAGACCTGAGTTTTATTATCGATAAAATTGACGCACAAATTCACGGGTTGTTTTAGAGGAAAGTTGGAATCCCGATAGCTATCGGGGGGAAGTATGTAGAAAAAAATCCTTTAGTTTTTTGATTCGACAATATTCCTGATTTCTTCAATTATTTCAGGCCATTGATGATCGGGTAAATTTGCACCAATCACTTCCACAACTTTTCCTGAAACCATTGCTGCAATTTTTCCGCAGGTTTCCAGGTCATAATTGTTGGTGAGTCCGTAGAAAAAACCAGCTGCGTAACTATCGCCTGCACCTGTTGTATCAATTGCATTTGCTTTTATGGTTCCTACTTTCACTATTTCGTTGCCACGTTTAATGTACGAACCTTCTTTCCCAACTTTCACAACTGCCAGTTCGCACATTTCCGCTATCTCGTACAAGGCATCGAGCGGCTCTTTACCGGTGAAACTTTTTGCTTCCTCCTCATTGGCAAAAACAATATCAACGTAATTTTTTATAAGGTCTTTCAAAAAATCGAGGTTGGCTTCTACAACATTAAAACTGGCCAAATCAATGGCAACTTTTAAACCGGCAGCCTTTGCCATTTCAACTCCTGTTTTAATTAATTCGTGATTAAAAACCAGGTAGCCCTCCATGTAAGCATAATCGTAATCCTTAAAAATTGGAAGGCTGAAATCTGCGGGAGTCAACTCAGCTGCAGCACCCAGATATGTTGCCATTGTGCGCTCAGAATCCGGACTTACCAATCCCATTACCCTGCCTGTACTCTTTTCATCATAATATAAATGTGTAATAATGCCCCGTTTTTCAAAGTCGGCCTTAAAAACTTCGCCTAAATCATCTTTCCCAATTTTTCCGAGATAACCTCCGTTGCCGCCGAGACTTGCTAATGCCCGCATTGTGTTGGCAACAGACCCACCTGTTGACATTTCACTTTTTTCAGAATACACAGTTTTAAAAATCAGTTCCGAGATTTCGGCATCTACCAAAGTCATACTGCCTCTTGGTAATCCGAATCTTTCGATAATTGAATCATTGCTTAAAATTGTAATTACATCAACCAGGGCATTTCCAACACCAAGAACAGCAGGTAATTTTTTATTTGTCATTTTTAACGGAATGAATGTTTGCTGGGCAAAGAAAAGAATAAAAAGCAAAAAAGTGAAGATTTATTTTCTTCACTTTTTTTGTATTAAATAATATTAAATCCAACATTTGCCCCTTTTACTTCACCTGCACTTTCTCAATAATATTTAATTTGAGTTCCGGCAATGATTTCAATGAATTAAAATCGTTGATGTCAACTGATTTTTTTGCAATAAAATCAGCTGGTAAAACTGCAATCCTGAATACCTGATTATCGGTTTCCTCTTGTAAAAGATCTGCATAATCAAAGGTTGTTTCAAGGAAAAAACGCACATTATTTGATGTGTAATCGAAATTATACTGAACTACACCATCATCAATAAACCTTGTTTGGGGCATAAGTCGCCATACATCTGATTGTGTTCCATTTTCTACTTCCCATAAAATATAAACCAGCACTACATCCGTATCATAAATCTGGAAGTTATTTGGAAAGCTGAAAAACAATTCGTAGTTGTTTGAAGCTTTAAAATCGCCTTCTTTTTCGAATATTGTGCCTATCAGCGCATTGCCATCTTGTCCGGAAGGGCCCATTGGACCTTCGCATGATGAAATAAATATTGCAGTGAAAAGTAAAAGAATGGTTGTAATTTTTTTCATGATCGTAATTTTTTGAGTTTAATATTTGAATTTAGCATTTGTAAAACAAGTATAGTGCCAAATGTGATTTCAAATCATTACAAGTTCATTTTCCGGATTATTTTATGAATCAAACTTAGCTAAGTAATATTTTATTACATTTTAGGTATTATCTGTTCTCCAAACGTAACCAACTATCAAAACCTAATGTTGATTGAGAAGAATCCACGATTCATTGATCTCTTTTCCTGTTCGTTTATGAAAGTATTTGTTCTATAACGAATTAGGTGGGTAAATAAAGAAAAAAGTAATTCTTAAAAAAAACATTTCTGAATCCCCTTCGGTTCCCTTTGACCGCACCCCGAAAAGTAATTTACCCCTAAATCCCCAAAGGGGACTTTAAGAAAGCATTGATTGTTAGTACGTTCCCCTTTAGGGGTCAGGGGTAAAACAGAAAAATTATATTCAAA
>JBBQPP010000168.1:0-7723 GCA_038217255.1 Bacteroidales bacterium
GTTTGAATAAGATCGGCTGGTGTACCGGCTTCGACCGGAGCTTTTTCTGTTGTTTCTTCATGTTCTGATTCATCATCATCTCCGATAAAGGAAGGAATGAAAGGAATATCTTGCTTTTGCACTGTTTCTTCAACAGGAGAATCAGAGTAAGTATGAACTGAAGAAGGTTGTGTCTCATCGACTTCATCTGAAAAGGATTGATTGACGGATGATGAATCCGAATCTATTATTTCTTCAACCGAGTTCATAAGGATTTTGAATTTACTGTCCTCTAAAAAGATGGCGTTATCTCCCTGGTCGAGAATACCTTCGGAAAGTCCTTTTTTAAAACTCAGGACACCCAGCATTTTATGTTCAATGGTACCTGTTGACACCATATTAATGATTGAAACATTGCGGTTTTGTCCGATCCGGTAGATGCGGGCAATCCGTTGTTCCAGAACAGCCGGGTTCCATGGTATATCGAGGTTGATAAGCAGCGAAGCAACCTGAAGATTTAGTCCCACCCCGCCGGCATCAGTTGATAAAAAAACTTTGCAGCCGGGATCGTTATTGAAGTTTTCGAAGAGTTTTCCGCGGTCGGCACCGGGTATGCCACCATGGAGGTATTGGAATTTCACGTTCCGTGCATCGAGCTCCCGGCCAACTATTCTTGTCATACGTTCCCATTGACTGAAGATAACCACCTTTTCACTTCCTTCGGCAAATACTTTATCAAGGATGTTCATCAGCTCATCTATTTTGGTATCATGACGGGTTGTCTGGTCGAGGATAAAAGTACTGTCACACACCATACGCATAGTGTTAAGGAAAATCATCAGGTTCTGACGGTCCTTTTCATTCAGGAAACCTTGCCGGCGCCATTTAAGAATCAGTTTTGCAACATGTTGCCTGTACTCTTCATGAATTTCGCTTTGAAATCCTGTCATAGGGACAAATAAAACCTTATCAATCCTCTCGGGCAATTGCAGCAAAACATCTTTTTTGCGGCGACGGATCATGGTCCCGGATAAAATTTTACCAATATTGTTTAAGTCCTGGTAACCAATAACTTTTCCTTTTTCATCAGTAATGCGATGTTCATGAATGAAGCGATAAAAAGGGCCCAGGGTGTACGGATTTGTAAACTGAACAATAGAATATAATTCTTCGAGTCTGTTTTCCAGGGGTGTACCGGTTAGCACGAATGAATAAGGTGATTTGAGTTCTTTAATATGCCTGGAAATTTTTGTTTTAAAGTTTTTTATGCGCTGGGCTTCATCCAATATAACAATATCGGGTAATACAGCACTGATCTCTTTAATATCGTTTATTGCAGTGTTGTATGATACTATTTTATAGAAAAATTCATTTTGATATTGAACTATTCTTTTTGTATACACACCCTCTATCACCCATGCCTGTTGCCCGGTAAATTTTTCTATTTCGGATTTCCACTGGTATTTTAGTGAGGTTGGACAAATGATTAAAGCTGATACAATGCCGGTTTCTTTGCGCAGGAGTTCAGTGGCAGCAATTGCCTGAAGTGTTTTTCCAAGCCCCATGTCGTCAGCAATAATACACCGGCCTTTTTCTGCTGCAAAACAAATTCCTTCTTTCTGATACTGATAAAGCTCAGCATTTACAAGCGTGTTAAAGATCCCATTGCTGATTTGCAAACGGTATTTTTCATTTACCATTATGCCTCGCTTACGATCCTCCCGTTTCTCGATTATAAATGAAAGAGCATCAGGGTAGCATCTGAAACTTTCGTTAATTGCTTTTCCCCGGATTATTATTTCATTGAATATCTCATAATTGTTTTCAGGTAGTATTTTATTGTTGTCGAAATACTTACCGGCCAGGGCCTGAAATTCTTCCCTGTTATCTGAACCTGTCCGGATTTTAACCTTACGATCGTCTCTGTAATCCAAATAAACAGAGGTGTATGCCTGATTGTATCCCTTATTCAGCAGATTGCTTTTGTTAAGAACAGTATCGATATACCGGAACACCGCTTCTATATGCTTACAGGTGCCGAGTCCATTGGTTTTGAAGTCGCCGCATTCACAAAAATTAGCACTGTTGTCTTTGCTTCTCAGGGCTACTTTATAAGTTAATCTGGTATCGGGGTTATATACATCAAAATCTGAAAATACCGGATGTGTGCCTTTATTCTTTATTTTGAAAAAGTGCGTTCCGGCAAATTGTTTCCGTAAAGCATATTGCCATTCTTCTAAAGTAAGATCATCAGGTTTTTTAAGATACGACACATTTTTGTAGCGGAGGTTAATTTTATTTAAATCCATGGTTTTTTTATCAAAAATATTCTCCAATCATTAAGAAACCTTTGAAAGTGGAAATAAGTTTTGCATAAGTTTTGAACAAACAATTTAGAGAAAATTACTGATAGCAAGCGGACAAAAGACATGGATCAAGCTATGCTGAATCTGCGCCGGCAGAGTAGGGTATGTATTGTTAAAGATAATTGAATTAAGTCCGGAAACAGAAAAACGCTTAAGAATCATTGCTGTAAATGCAGGTTATAACCTCAAATCTTACATTGAAAACGTATTGGATGAAATCGCTGACGAAGATGAGCTTTTAATAGCCCTTTCAAATGCAGAAGGGACGAATGAACTTCTGGCTAAGCCTGAGAAAATAAGGTTTATTAAATCTCCTTCTGAATTAACATTGAGATTTCAAGAGCCTTTGTTAAGGATGTTGAGCCTTTACCAAAGCTTCGGCCTTCGGTCGTCGAAGATGGCTGAAACACTTATTACCTCAACCGCCTGGCAGTTACGTAGCATTCGCTGCACGTTATAATACCGTTAAATTCCCGAGCTAACGGGAACCAAAAATGTGGGTTTAGAAAGAGATGTTCATAGATACTAAAAACTTCTGATTGACAATTAGTTAAATCTCATTAATCTCAGACCTCCAATACTTAATATTGAAAATCAGCTACTAGCGGAGTGTTTGGTGTAAATTAAAAAAGTCATAATTTTGCCCTCATGTGACAATTATTATTACCACTATTTCGGCATCTGGTTATTACACGTTTGGTTTATCCAGGGAGTATAGCCTGTGGCCAAAACATGGTATTATATTCAAACAATTAACAGACACTTGTTAACAAGTAGCTGATAAAAGCCAGAGCTTCCGGGTGGTCGCTATATTCATTACGGCTTATTTTTACTCTGGTTTTATAATCTGGTACCAGATTAATTAGATAAAAGAATATTAAAAATAAAAATGTTCGGGACCTTTATTTACAACGACATAAACCCTGGTAAAGTCCGTAAACAATTTGATAAAACAATTGAACAGCTTTCCAGGGGTGATTTTGCATCGGCAGAGGTTAAAAAAATAGTGGGAACCGGTTACTACCGGGCTAAACTCGATTACGAAAATCGTTTATTGTTCAAATTTGCCCGTTATAATAATCAAACTTGCTTACTTGCACTTGAAGTTATCTTTAATCACGAGTACGACAAATCACGATTTCTCCGTGGAAGTGAAGTTAACGAATCGAAACTGATTCCGATAAAAAACGATCAGGAGGTTCCTGCCGATGAGGTTTTACCCCTTATGTATTTAAACAGGCGCTCCCGCCATTTCCATCTGCTGGATAAAGTATTGTCATTTGATGGTGACCAGGACGAAATACTTGCACTATCCTTACCGCAAATTATTATCGGTTCAGCCGGAAGTGGGAAAACGGCCATTACACTCGAAAAAATAAAATCGCTTAGCGGCAAAATATTGTATATAACCCTCTCACCATATCTCACCGAAAACTCAGCACGATTGTTTTATTCAAACAATTACGAAAATGAAGATCTGGAAATAGATTTCCTTTCGTATAGGGAATATATTGAAACCCTCCGGATACCTGAAGGAAAAGAACTGGATTTTAAGACATTCGAGATATGGTTTTCCAGGTATAGACAATCTACTAAACTAAAAGACGCCCACAAGACCTTCGAAGAATTCAGAGGCGTAATCACCGGTCCTGACATTACAAAAGAACACCTTTCCCGCGAAGACTATTTGGCGCTGGGTGTGAAACAGTCCATTTTTCCTGCCACCGAACGCGAAATGGTATATGACCTGTTTGAAAAATATTTGAATTACCTCGAAGAAAATAAATATTACGACATAAACATACTCTCGCACCGATGGCTGACTCATTGTACCCCTGTTTATGATTTTATTGTTGTTGATGAAGTGCAGGATTTCACCAACATTCAGTTGCATATTATTCTTAAATCTCTGAAAAAACCAACAAATTTTATGCTTTGTGGCGATTCGAACCAGGTTGTATATCCCAACTTCTTCTCCTGGTCGCATCTTAAAAGTATGTTTTACCAGGGTGATGTTAAAAGTAATGAAATAAAAATATTACATGTCAATTACCGTAACAGCCAAACCATATCCGAATTGGCCAATCTGTTGCTGAAAATTAAGAATGCACGTTTCGGTTCCATTGATAAAGAGAGTAATTATCTTGTAAATACGGTTTCTGAAACAAAAGGGGAGGTAGTTTTCATAGAAAATAAAGGCAATGCCATTGCCGATCTGGCTCGGAAAACGCGTCTTTCGGTTAAATACGCAATATTGGTATTGAGAAACGAGGATAAGGCAAAGGCAAACACTTTGTTTCAATCGCCTTTGCTATTTTCGGTGCCGGAGTCAAAAGGGCTTGAATACGAAAATATTATCCTATACAACTTCATCTCCGAAAACGCTGCCGAATACAATGCCATATGTGAGGGTGTAACTCAAAACGATTTGCTGGTTGACGAACTGGCGTATGCACGCGGTAAAGATAAAACTGATAAATCACTCGATATATACAAGTTTTATATCAACTCGCTGTACGTAGCTGTGACGCGTGCTGTTAAAAACGTTTATATTGTAGAGCAGGCAAAGGGGCACAAGCTTATCAGGTTGTCTGGAATTTCTGAAGACACAGACACCCGATACATTAAAGAAGAAGTGTCATCGGCCGATGACTGGAAACGGGAAGCCCGGCGACTTGAAATGCAGGGTAAAACCGAGCAGGCAGATGCCATTCGTAAAAATATCCTTACAGTTGAGAAACCTGAATGGGAACCGATGACTTTCGAAATTTACCAGTCCCTAAAAAAAGATGCGCTGGACACCAAAAACTTTAATAAAAAGGCTAAGGACAAGCTTTTTGATTTTGCCCTTATACACAACCGGTTGCTAATTATGGATCAACTTGCTGACTTAAAATACAAGCGTGCCGGGAATTATGAAACTGAACGGAGTTCGCTCTTCCGGAAACACTATCAGTATTACAAGGAAGATAATGTAAAAATGATGATTCCCTTTATTAATAAATATGGGATTGATTACCGCGATGTGCATAATTTTACTCCTTTGCATGCAGCCGCTTTCTCAGGCGCCATTAAAATCACCAAAACACTTCTCGACAATGGCGCCAATCCCGCCTTATTCGATACTTTCAATAAAACACCCATTCAAATTGCACTTGAACAGGCGTTTGTGCTGCCCGACTACGCAAAAAATAAGTTAGGTAAAATATATCCTCTTTTACTTTCCGACTCTATGAAAATACAAGTAGGCGGGCATTTAATAAAAATTGACTCCCATAAAATCGAGTACCTGCTGATAAACCTGTTTGTTGCTGTTCAGTCGGTGATTCTCCAAAAAAAACGGCACTACCAATCGATGGGAATTAACATGGATGATATTATTGGGAACATTCAACACTTTTCAGAAGCGGTGATCCCGCAATATCGCAAGAAGCGTGAATACTTACTGGCATTGATTGCCAGGCACGAGGTCAATAGTAAAAATCCATACAACAAAAAAATATTCAAAAGAATTGACCGGGGAAATTACCTGCTAAATCCCGGGTTGCAAATCCTGTGCAACGAGCAATGGATGTCTGTAAGCGGTATCTTTGGAAATCAGGATATATCGGAAGATGAGATTAAGAAACGCTCATTGGAAAAGCAGAAAAAAGAGTTTGAAGAATATCGTAAAAAAATTGAAAAGGAAAGAAAAAAAAGAAAGGAACGGGGATGGTAAGTAAACTTTAGAATTATTTAACATCGGAGGCATTTTCAGGGACTATTATTGACTCAGTCGCATCTGCAAAATTAATTAACAGATACTTTACAATTATTTAAAAAAATGAAAAGAAGGGGGGAAGCCGGACAATTACATAGCATTCGCTGCACGATAAAGTACCGATAAATTTCCAAACTACCGAGAAACAAACATGTGGGATTGGAGAACAAAAAGTAAAGGTACAGTTTGCAAACGGGCCAATGGTCTACAACCGATTCGCCGGCTTCGATCATAATAAAATAGTTCAGGATAATGATCATGAACTTATGTGAGATTCTTTACCTGAATAAATAATTTATGACAAACATAAAGGGCTGCCGCAAAATATACCTGATTTGCATCAAAATAACAGCACATGTATTTAGAAATTTATAAAGAAGAGATCATAGCACTTTGTCAAAAAAAATCATGTGTGGTTCCATCCGACCTTTAAAAATAAATTATATACGGATGAAATAAAGGTTTGGTTAAAGGATATTGAAACAAGCTGGCTGAACACCTGTCCATGACGGAGCATTAAGATCTTCCAGCACCAAAATTTGACGTTAGTCAGAATGCAACAAAACATTTTAAGACATTTGTCGTTTAATTCATGACATTTTACGTACATTTGTTTAAAATACTATTATGACAAAAGTGACAGACTTATTGGACAGGAAAATTTCTTACGACTCAGTGGATGACAGGGATATCATGTTTCTTATTGACGCTGTAAGAAAAGGAATAAAATATGCTTTTTTTATAAATATTGCAAAAAGAAGTCCATTCAGTATATATGAATGGTCGAATTTTTTACACTTATCGGAGCGAACGATGCAACGTTATAAAAAAGAAAAACGCACTTTTGATTCCCTGCAATCTGAAAAGATTTTACAAATTGCTCTTTTGTACAGAATGGGAATTGACGTTTTTGGCAACAAAGAAAAATTTAATTCCTGGTTGGAAACGGAGAGTCTTGCTTTGGGAAAAATAAAGCCGAAAGAGTTATTAGACAATACTTTTGGAATAAATATGTTGGAAGACGAATTAACCAGAATTGAACACGGTGTATTAGCATGATTGTTTTTCGGTTGAGTAAATCAAAATATTCTAATGACCTCTCAGGCAAAGGGGCTGAAAAAACCGGTGCGAGATGGAACAGCAAAGGAACTCCCATGCTTTATACAAGTGCATCAAGAGCGTTGTGTATGGCTGAAATCGCGGTTCATACTCCATTAGGAAATATTCCAAATGACTATAATATCATTACCATAGAAATTCCTGATGATTCCGTTTTAGAGTTAGATGTTTCAAAGTTACCTGATGACTGGAAAACTTTTCCTCACCCGGACTCAACCCAAAAAATGGGGAATAAATTTATTACAGACGGGAAATATCTTGTTATGAAAGTTCCTTCGGCAGTAGTTCAGGAGGAATATAATTTTTTACTGAATCCATATCATAAGGACTTTTATAAGGTGAAAATATTAAGTATTGAGTCATTTACATTCGACGAACTACTTTTTAAGAAATAGCACTACCCAAAATCATCCTTTTGATCACTTAACCAGGGAGTTAATTCTATAGCTTTCTACATATCCATGTTTCAGAACCTATCGCTTTCGATTCTTCCCCTTTC
>JBBQPP010000169.1:0-7714 GCA_038217255.1 Bacteroidales bacterium
AAGAAATGGCTTGGATATATTTCCTCAGGAAAATTTAAAGATTGGTAAGGTGTATGAAAGGATGGGATTGAATGACCAAGCATCCGATTTTTTTAATGCCTATGCTGAATATTGTAATAGGGATCAATCTATCTATAAAAGTATGAGTTTGGCTATGATGTATGTGTATGAGGGTAAAAACCAACAGGCAATTGAACAACTAAAAGTTTTCGCAACACAAAATGATTACCAGTACTGGATCTTGATTTATATGGATATTGACCCGCTGATGAAACCATTGAAAAGCCATCCGGAGTTTAATGGGGTTATCCAAAAGATTGAAGACCGGTTTTGGGAAAATCAGAATAAACTGAAAAAGTTATTAGAGAATAAGGGACTGATATAATTAAACCGAAGCCATGAAGTTGAGTTTCTTGTCTGCCATTTGCAAAAAGAGCACGGTCCCCTCTGGCACAAAGATTACTTTGTAGATTTTGCCTGATTTGGCACTGTGTACCTTCTGAACGTTTAATTATTAGCAGACGTGTATTTTAAAATCAACTTCACTTAATCCTACTCAACATATGCCCTTCGGTACTAAAAATAGTATCTTCGATAGTTTTGTTGAGATTAATCAGATGTAGTGTTACATCTGCTTGGCCTTTTTTACTTTTCAGAAATAATTCTAACGGTAAGCCTTCTACTCCTAACTGGTCGAAAAGTTCAATCTCCTTTTTAGACTTTCCTTTACCTACACTTTGATAGCTCAATACACGTGTCATAGATAGCGGGATATCTTCTGCCAACCACATTTTGGCATCATAGTCGTCATTTTCGGCCAACACTTCCCTACAGGTAAAGCCCTCAATTCTTTTCTCTTCCCCGGTATATCTGAGTTCAGTACGCGGTACAGTACCGTAAGGACGAAGTGCTTGTGGCATCCCCGGCCAATGCTCCTCATCCATAGGTAATATAAAACCACCTTTTTTGCCATTCATTTCAAAGAGACTCGTAATTGTTGCATCCAAAGAATTAAACACCATTCGCATATCAGGGTCATTACGTCTTCCGTAAATTAGGATTGCCGTTTTTTCATTTCCAAAATAATAGGAAATAGTATCATTTCTTGTGTTCCCATTTGGGTATTGTTGTGTGGCAACTAAGTCAAGACTTCCGGTAAAAGTTTGGGCGGTTAGTGAGGGAATGGATAAAAAAAATGTAAATGATAGTATAAGAATTATTTTCATAAATATATATTTTTGCAAATTGCTTTTTGCGAATACTCCGTACCTAAGCTTACCATAGACATCCAAGAAAGATAAGAGGTTTGAAAATAAGTTTTTCATTTTACTGTTTATTTTTAGTTCTATAATGTTTGCTAACGGCAGTCTGTCTAAAAACCAATCTTCATCGTTAATTTTTGGACTAAATATAGTTGATTAAAGCCTAAGTTTAAGAACGTTTTTCTGTTTTTGGGCAGAAAAATAAATAGGCTTCCTTTGTTTAATAATATCATTTTCAGCATTATTTTAAACAAGGACTTAAAGTATTTCCGTGAAAAGAGCGGAATATTGACACTTAATGATCAGCCATTCATGACACCCGTATCCCGATTGTTGCAGGGACTGGCGGGGAGAGCAACTCAATCTGGACGGGTTTTATTTGATTTAACCTTCATATTTGTGAAATTCAGTTATTATCAAATAGTATCCGTCAGGGTCCCTAAGTGAAAATTCCTTTTTTGTTGAGTTTGGATTTAAGTGAATGTCTTCTTCAACAGAGCAACCTAATTTTTCCACATTTTGTCTTACTTCATTCATTTTATCAGTCCTGAAATAAAGTATAAGTCCATTTCCAGGTGTAATTGTTGGATTTGTCATCGTAGGGTGATCATGTTCTCCCCATTTGTGAAGACAGATTAAAATTTCATCATTTTCAGATACTAACACAGCAAACTCATCTCCACCATGGGCACCTCTACATCCAAACACTGATTGATACCAATTCGAACTGGCTTCAACGTCTTTTACCGCTATTATTGGGTCTATTTGTGTCATTTCGTCAATATTTATTCTTGATAGTCTTTTTTTACAAGTCGAGTAGAAATCCACCAATAGTTTCCGCTTGGGTCGATTATCCCGGACTGTCGGTCTTCGTAATCCATATCCGCTGGTTCAAACTCAACTTTAGCTCCGTTTTCGACAGCTCTTTTGTGAACTTCGTCTACATTGTCGACATATAAATAAAATGCCGTACGCATATTTAGAAATTGTCCTCTTGCCTGACTTATCATAAAACAGGAATTCCCGATTTTTAAAATTACGTTTGCAATGTCCCCATTTCGGGGATCAGTGGAACGGTTGATTTCTTCGGCGTAGAATGCATTTTTTAAAAAATAAATCAGTTCATTTGGGTTTTCCACGAATAAATATCCGTTTACTGTACTAAAACCTTCTGGCCTAAATGTGTCGAATATCTTGTTCATTGTTGTAATTTATTCAGCTTGTTGACAACGGCAGTCTGTCTAAAAACCAATCTTCACCATTAATTTATGGACTAAATATAGTTGATTTACGTCTAAGTTTAAGAGCGATTTTCTGTTTTTGGGCAGAAAATATATGGGTTTAGTTGCTTAAGAATGGTTTTAGTAAGGTCAATTTTCCGGATATTAAATCCCTACCATAAACTTTAAGCTATGTCCATTTTCCTATATTTGTCAGCAATGGAAACAACACGTTTGAATAAGGCCATTTCAGAAACAGGTTTCTGCTCGCGACGGGAAGCCGACCGTTTGATTGAACAAGGGAAAGTTGTAGTGAATGGAGAAGTTGCAGAGTTGGGGTTGAAGGTTTTTAAAACGGATATGATTTTTGTGGAAGGAATTCAAATAACAAATAATGTTAAACTCATTTATCTTGCTTTTAACAAACCTGTTGGCATTACTTCCACTACCGACAAAAGCATCAAAAGCAATATCGTCGATTTCATTAATTTTCCTGAACGTATATTCCCAATCGGCAGGTTGGACAAACCCAGCGAAGGCTTGATTTTTATGACAAACGATGGCGAAATTGTGAATAAAATACTGCGCTCGAAAAACAACCATGAAAAGGAATATATAGTTTCCGTCAATAGAAAAATCACACCCGAATTTATTAATTTGATGGGTAGCGGAATTCCTGTTCTTGATACAATCACAAAAAGGTGCCCGGTAAAAATGATTGATGATTTTACATTTAATATCATCCTTACCCAGGGACTCAACCGTCAAATCCGCCGGATGTGCGATTATCTCGGTTACGAAGTAAAAACACTGAAAAGGATACGGATTATGAACATCAAACTAAACAACCTTAACCCTGGAAAATACCGCCATTTCACAAAAGTAGAACTGGAAGAAGTAATGCGTTTGGTTGAGGATTCGAGTAAAACTATGGAAGCAAGCAAATAATCTCATTTTAGAAATAATTTGCAAATTGACTATTTATCCCCGCCTTTTTTAGTTTCAATTAAAACCACACCATTTGCACCACGTGAACCATAAATAGCGGAACTTCCATCTTTAATAACATTGATACTTTTTACCTGGATCGGGGGGATTGAATTCAAGACGCTGTTACTTGTAGGAATCCCGTCAACTACAATCAATGCCGCACTGCTGCTGTTTAATGAATTCTGCCCACGGATTATAATTTCGCCGTTGACGATTTGTACCCCTGCAAATCGGCCACGGATAAGTTCATACATATTTGAATACTGAGAGAAATCCATGTCGCTGCTGTTTAAATTTGCTACCGCGTTCAATTTTTCCGAATCCTTTACATGCCCGTATCCAATAGCAATTTCACGGTTTTTTTCACCAGGTTTTAGCTTCAAATTGACCAACGCCAGCTTTGTGTTTGGTTTTAGCTTCACTCTAGCCGTTATAAAACCTTCGGCTGAAACTTTTAAAACATCATCGGGCTGGCACGAAACATAAAAATTGCCAAGTGTATCGGTGGTTACAACCTGTTTCGTGCTTTTTACTTTAACATTTGCATTAATTAGCGGAATACTATCGAAGGTAAAAACCCTGCCGTACATTAGCTTATCCTGCGCATTGCCTACTATCGATACAAACAAAAAGAATGATAAAATGATGGAAAACAAAATTGGTTTTTTCATGACTTTTATTTTTAGAACATTAATAAACACGGTTTTCCCACTCAATTTTCACGCCATAAACCGTTGGAAAAGAACTAAATTAGAACAAACTTAAATTAACATTTTTTTTAGTGCGAACAACCCTTTTTACCCGGTAAGGTTTTTTGTGCTGCGATTCGAAATAGGTTCGCATTTGAAGTTCGGCAATAATTCCTATGGTTATAAACTGAATTCCGCCCATAACGAGTAAAATGCCAAGTAATAAAAGTGGTTTTCCCCAAATATCGTGACCAAGAATTTTAAGGAAAAACATGTATAAATTTATCAGTACCCCAATTCCCAATGTAACTATTCCCACTGATCCAAAAAAGTGCATTGGGCGCTGAAGGTATTTTTTAAAGAATACCATCAATATCAAATCGCTCATAACCCGTGTTGTACGGCTTAAATTATATTTTGAATTGCCAAACTCGCGAGGCCGGTGGTTTACATCAACCTGAGTAATTTTTGTAGCACCTTCCAACGCAATCAA
The DNA here is from genome assembly GCA_038217255.1 of Bacteroidales bacterium. GTDB lineage: Bacteria > Bacteroidota > Bacteroidia > Bacteroidales > Prolixibacteraceae > Draconibacterium. Next base: position 4,655 of record JBBQPP010000169.1, read on the forward strand.
GGCGGGAATGTAACGGTGCAATTCGCCATATATGTGGATGCTTTTTATGGTTTCGTTTGTAAATATTTTTAGGGTGCAGCCCAAATCCTTCATGTGTATGCCTGTTGATTTACGGATCAAATAATTGGCAATTTTCGAAGGAACTTTACGTAAAAACATTCCATCCCGGCGGTTGGCCCGCACACCCGCAACCATGTCCCATTCTTCTTCTTCCATCATTTTTAGCATCATCGGAACATCAGCAGGATCGTTTTGCAAATCGCCATCAAGTAGGACCACATATTCGCCCTGTGCCTGGTCAATACCTGCCTGTAATGCAGAACTTTGACCATAATTTCGCTTCAGTTCAACTAAAATAAAACGCTCATCGCTAATACTGACAATCTCCTCACGGGTAAGGTCTGTCGAACCATCATCAACAAAAATAGCTTCAAATTTGATATTATCCAGGGCAGCAATAATCTGATTAGCAAGTGGTTTAATGTTTTCTTCTTCGTTAAATACACAAATTACGAGCGAAAGTTTTTTCATTTTATCAACTGTTTTATTTTCGGAATGAAATGTTTTTTTGAATCAGCAAAGTTAACCAAAACCGATTGATAAAAAACAAGATTTAAATCACAGGCTTGAATTTCCAGATAAACGAAATCCGGACAGTTTTGTATTCCAGATCACGTAATCCGTGATTATATTGGATACGAAAGGCCTTTTCGCCCAAATCTTTCCGCAACTCAAAATTTAATTGCATTGGTTTGTCCCGTTCATTTTTATAACCTGAATAACCCGACCACGAAGCAGAAAACAATAGATTATTTCTCTCATAATCAGCCCCAAGTGCATATAAATATGCATCGTTTTGCAGGTTCAGTTCATCGTTGGTTTGCCAACTGTAAAAACCTGCCAACCCAAACGGGCGAAACAATCCAGTTTCAGTTTGCCCGAAATTTTTTGAAAAGCTGAGATCGAAGAAATAGGCGGGACTGTCGGCATTTCGGGCGCCTTTATATTGATTGCCCGATGCGGTTTTACATGCCATCCGGAGCAAAGTGTTAGGAAACTTTTTTTCTTTGACAAGTTGAATAAGCGTGCTAAAATATAAATCACCGTTTGCCAGTCCTTTTCCATCCTCAATACGTGCAAAACGTTCATTTCTTATTTGTTCAGAAAAAGCAAAATGCTCAAGAATGACACCGTAAATTTCAACTGCAATCCGGCTTTGGGCAAACGGGACAAATAACCTTCCCGAAATATCCTGGGTTGGGTCGCCTTTTAAAAAATGGTTTGATGCAGTGAGTTCAAATTCGGTTTTTGGATTCATAAAGCCACGTTTTACTTCGGGAACCGGTAATGCATTGGGACCTAAATATCCAGGTGTAATTTTAATCCAGTTGCGCCAACCGGGATCGCCCTCTTCCCAACCATGAAGTTCATTCCACCAGGCCCAATCATCATCGGACGATTGAGAATAAACATTAAACGAAAAAAGAAGGAACAACAAAAGGCAAATCCGGTTTATCATAACAGCGAATTAGATTGGATATCAAAGATAAAAAAAACCCCTCAGATTTTTCTGAAGGGCTTTTCATTAAAGCTTTAATTTTTCGCGGATTGATGGGGGAACCCCATCTTTATGAACCATCAACGACATTGTTTTATAATCAACATAAGGTTTTGAAGCATAAAAATATCCATCGTATTTATTATACTGGCCCCAAGAATTCTTCACTTTATAAAAAACTTGCCCGTCCCGGGTTTTTGCCATGCCAATAATGTGCATCCCGTGGTCGTCAGTGGTTTCATAATTGTCGAAAGCCGTTTGGCGCATTTCCTGGGTAACTTTCATCTCAATAACAGGCTTGTCAAGTTTATATAGTTCCCTGTCTTTTTCTTTGTCGGTCATTGCCAGCCATTTTGCATTATCCGCATCGTTCATTTTTTCCGCCGGTGCAACAGGTAAAACTGCAAATCCTTTGTTACTTGTTGCAAAACCCTTTTCACTTACATCGGCTGCCCAGGCCACAGTAAAACCATTTTCGAGCGAATAATCGATTATCTCATCCATCTCGTTTATAGGCACATTATAAACTTCATCCCACGACCAGTTGTCGGGCACTTCCAATATAAATTTTGAGTAGAATGGATGATGTGTGTAGGATGTTATTTCGATATAATCGTCCATGTTCAAACCAACATAATCAGTTGCAAAACTTTGAGGCGTGTAATTCTTCCCTTCGTATTCAAAACTTTGAGGGATTTCACCCAGATAATTGTTTAGCGTTGAATCAACGGTTTTGTTGCAAACTTTTTTAAAATCTATTTCCTTGTTATCCACAATGCCTTTTACCTCTTGAACCAAAGCGTTATCCATGTCATTGTGAACATGTTTTGTCTGACCATTTTTCAAACCAGAGTACACCGACTCCGGAACAATTCCATATTGTGAAATCACATTTTTCACATCATGAAATGCACCTCCGGGAGAAAAACTGAGTTCGCCGTGTAAACGAATGTATCTTTTTGCTTTTTCAGAATAGGTATAACGTACAACATACATTTCCGAAAGATCAACTTCAGGTTTTCCTAATCTCAACATTTCCGATTCGAGGAAGGATAAACCTGAAAACGACCAGCATGTCCCTGTACGATACTGATCTTTTACCGCTGTGGACGGTAAAACTATTTCTTCTTCAAACACATAAGCAGGAGCAGTTGGGGTTTTATCGCCTTTGTCGTTATTACCGGCAAAACTTAAAACTGTAAAAACTACCGCAAAAAACCCGGTTAATATAACACGCAACTTCATTTTAAAATTTGTTTAATTCGCTTTTTACTAATTGGTTTCAAAAATAGAAAATATATTTTCCCAATAACTTATTTTTCAATTTTTTAACAGAATGGATTATTTAATTCCTGATAATTCAAATCTCTCCCGGCTGAGCCGCACTCCCCCTGAAAAGCTAATCTTTATCATAACTGTCCGGTATTTTTCAATATTTATTTTTTTCTGTTTTTATGGCTCAGATTATCAGGTGTTTAGTTTTCAAAAACCGACAAAAACGG
>JBBQPP010000170.1:0-7704 GCA_038217255.1 Bacteroidales bacterium
GTGTAACAACAAAATCTTTTTACCTTTTGGGAACCCGAGTTTTTCGGCGTTTGTAATTCTTTCCTGTGCTGAATTCATTTTGGGAATAATTAAAAGTGAAAATAAAAAAAGAGTAAAAATTACGACGATTTTCAATCGAAAAAGTTGAATAACTATGTTTTTCATATGTTTTAATTTTATTTGTTTTTGCCTTTTTATATTTATTTGTCATTCTTCAGTTTCCCCTCCTTTTCTTCCAGGGAAAGCTTGTCCCGATTTTTCGGGAGGAGTGCGTTTGATTGTGCGCGGAAAGAGGTGGTTCAATTATTTCTCTATGTAAGATGCCATCCCCCCGATAGCCATCGGGGCAACTGTGAAGATACAGATGGCATCCCATTTATCTTCCAACTTCCTGCTTATTCTCTAAAAAATAAAAGTGCCCGTCTTCAGCTCCAATCAACAAATCAGAGATTCCGTTTTTGTCCCAATCAACAATGGTTGGTGAAGTAGAATGTCCAGCAAGTACTTTACCTGAAAGTGCTCCCATATCTTCAAGAACAACTAATCCGTTTTTTGTTCCTTTATTCCGCAAAAAATTTACGTTTACGCTGTTAACCAGAAAATCCGGTTTCCCATCGTGATCCCAGTCCACTATGCAGAATTTCCTTCGTCCTGAACTACCGGCTTCACGTGTATTTAGTCTTAACAATCCGTTATCGCCATTGGCAAACTGATTGGAAAAAGTGCTGTTTACTTCGGCAGTAAAAATCCGTTGACCGGGTTTTAATTTGAGTTTTTCGTTTTCTTTGTACCGTTCCCAAAAACACAAATATCCTTCATGGTCGAGCATGATTAAATCCATCAAACCATCATTATTCCAATCGAAAGTGTATGGTACTGTTCTCCATTGAGTTGCGAGGTTATTTCCTTTAGGGTCCCACCAATTCCATGCTGGTTTTGGATTTGTACCCATCCATTCCACTTCAATGGGTTTTGATTTGGTTAGTTTGGGCTGAGTTTTTGTGCCCACATTTTCAAACCATTCCACTTTTCCCCAAATAGAATTGTATATAATATCTTTTAATCCATCGCCGTTCCAGTCGGCGACCGAGAGGGTAGTATAACCCCATTTTTGCTCGGCGGGACCTTGAATGGAACCGTTCTTTCCGGCAAGTATCAATATGGTTTTTCCATCCGCTTTAAGGTAAACAGGTTTTGCCCATTTTGGTGTTAAGCCTCCACCAAGATTTTCGATAAAACCAATATGACCTGCAGTATTACCGCAAATCAGGTCTTCATCGCCATCATTATCCCAGTCGGTGCTATACGGTGTAACCAGCGCACCAAATTTTAAATATTCAGGTTCCTGCTGAATGTATGCAGGTACTTTGAAAACAGGACCGTCAGCATCTTTTTTACCTGTATTTTCAAGGAAAACAACCCTTCCATCTTCGATTCCAACTATCAAATCCATGTCGCCATCTTTGTCCCAATCAGCAGTAGTTGGAACAATCATTTCTAAATCAAGATGAAGAATTTCGCCATTAACTTTTATGAATTTGGGCATGGCATATTCAGGTTTTATGCGGGTTCCTGTATTTTCAATCCAGGTCAGACGATCGACAAATTCCCCAATTATAATATCCAGGTCTCCGTCGCCATCAAAATCTTCGAAATTGGCGCCCGAAATGCTGTAATTTTCAATTGGTTTTCCTCCTGCATTTATATGCACAGGTTTGGAATATTCGCCGGGTTTTATTTGTTCAACCAAATAAACTGTTCCATGCAGCGGGCCGTTTGTCCATACTCCGTTTTTGTCGAAAGCATTGTCCCAACCATAATCGGTCCAGTCATCGATTGCAATGATTATATCAAGGTCACCATCGTTTTCGTAATCCACATATCTCCACAAATTGAAACGGGGTTTTTTGATTATTTCAGCAAAAAAATCTTCGGAGAAAAGTGTATCGGTTTTTTGATAGAATGTTTTAAAGAAATCGGGATATTTTACGTTTGGGGTCATGGCTACATATTCACCATTTTCAATTGACAATTGAAGGTTTCGCTGACTTTCAGCAAGTTTTACAGGTGATTTTAGTATAGGGTTTTTGCCTCCTGTAGTATTTTCAAATAACCACAAACCATTATACGGTTTATCGGGGCAATTAACAAGCAAATCCAGGTCGCCGTCGTTATCAAAATCAACAGCAAAAGGCCATGCCCAAAGCCCAACGCCCAAATCTACTGATTTTAGGTCAGGATTATTGTACTTAATTCGATTAAGATTTTCTTGACTGTTTTGTGCGGCTCCCACAAAGAAAAACAGAATTGTTGCCAGCGTTAAGATTATTTTCATTTGTGCCAATTTATTGATATTATTTGGTTTTATAACGTTCAGCATTCAAGATAAACTTTATAAATATGGTATTTGAAAACCTCCAAAATACCTTTTTAAACTTCTTTGACAAAAACTAAAGAAGCGACAGCGTCGCGCTAATATTTGTAGGAAAAATGCTATCGTGTGTCATAAGGTGCAGCGCACCGCAACATATAAAATATTACGGTGCGCTGCACCTTGCTATCCCTCTAATAATCTCATCCTACAAATATTATGGTGCGCTGCACCTTTCTCATAAATATTCATTTTGATACTTGTTCCAAAATAAAAACTCCCTTAATTTCTTTTCATAAACAAATGGTTCAAAAACCATTTTATTGCATGGGCCACTCACCATTCAAAATGGGTTTCGTAATCAGTTTTTTAGGATCTACAACAACATGTTTAATTAGTTTTCTATTCCATGTATAAGTTATATGAATCATTCCATCGTTGGCTTGAATAACTGCCGGATATGAATATTCACTATCTTTATCGGCATCGTTCTCCAATAAAATAGCGGCTTCCCATGTTAATCCATCTTTTGAGATAGCCATATTCAAAATATTTCTGTCGCCCCATGTTTTAGAGGGTTTTATGTGATTGTAAACCAAAACATGGCGGCCATCTTGTAATGTTACTGCGTCTGTTCCCGAATTTGGATTTGGCAAATCGATAGGTTTGAGGTCAGTCCAGCTTTTGCCATTATCAGATGAAAAGGCAGAAAGGATATATTTGTCTTTGCTGCGGCATAAAATCTGTAATTTTCCGTCGGGATGATTTAATATACTGGGTTGAATGGCGGAAAACTTTTTGCCGTCATTAATCGCTTCGGTGCGTTCCCAGGTAAGTCCGCGGTCGGGGGTAAATTCAAAATGAACCCGCCAGCCTTTGTCTTCTGAACTTGTTGGGCAAATTAATTGGCCGTTTGACAAAAGTTCGGGTTTGTTTTTAATCGGGCCAACAATTCCTTCCGGCAACCGAACCGGGCGCGACCATGTTTTGCCGTTGTCAGTTGATGTAATATATTCTCCCCACCAGGTGCTTGGGCTTGGACCTTCTTTGTAAAACAAAATTATTTCATCGCCATAATTAAAAAGTACCGGATTCCATGTTGGGTAGCGTAAATCTTTATGCTGAATACCGTTTGCCACTTCCACCGGAATGGTCCATTTTTCGTTTTCGAAGCGGCTTGACCAAATACCAACATCCGGATTTTTTTCCGCAGTTCCGCCAAACCAGGCAGCTATTAAACCATTGCTGGTTTCGGCAATAGTTGATGCATGACAACTCGGGAATTTAACGTCTTCGGCTTTATATATAAACTCCGATTTTACAATTGCCTTATCGCCTGAAAAAGGTTTTTGTGCAAATATTCCGTTTGAAATAAATATCACTAAAAGCAAATAAACTGTTTTTATCATGGTTTGAAATTTTGAATTATTAATGTTATTGCTGTTTTTTACCTGCAAAAAGTTTCATTCCAACAAAACCAACAAGGAAGATTATAAGGGTTCCGAATACAATGGTTAAATTGCTATGGAACGGACTTCTAAACTCAAGCAGGTTTCCTTCGGTAAAATAAAGTGGCGACAAACTCATCCAGATAATAACAAGTGCGCCCACAATTACTCCTACTATTGCATCAATATTCCTGACTTTTTTTGATAGAAAAGCCAAAAGGAAAAGTCCTAACATTCCACCGCTGAAAATGGAAGCCAAAGACCACCAGGCATCCAAAACACTTTCAACACCTACCAGCGAAATTGAAATGATGATACCAAGTATACCAAAAATTACAGATGAAATGTAAAGCACTTTCATTGAATCATGATTGCTTGCATTTTTATTAAAATAACGTTGATAATAGTCGGATAAAATAATAGTCGCCGTACTGTTTATACTTGTAGAAACTGTGCTCATTCCGGCAGCGAAAATGGCTGCTATTAAAAGTCCGGTAACTCCTTTTGGTAAACCGTTAACAATAAAATGCGGAAATACTTTGTCGCCCGCGCCTGCAACCGATAATTCAGCGGGCAATAATTGGGGTTGGGCAGTGTAATATGAAAACAATGCAGTACCGATATAGAAAAATAAAAGCGAAACAGGCAGGTATAACAGTGCGCCAAACATGGCCGATGATTTTGCTTTTTTAACCGAACTGGTGGTCATGTAACGTTGAACAAAGTTTTGGTCGATGCCGTAATTCTGAAGATTTATAAAGAGGCCATAAATAAGCACAACCCAAAATGTTGATTCGGAAAGGCTTGCGCCAAAACTACCCAGGCTAAATTTATTATTAGCAGAAGCTATTTCAAAAATCTGAGCGGGTCCTTCGGGCATCGAAAAAGTTAAAACGGCAGCACAAACTATCGCCCCTACTATTAAAACAATACCCTGTATTGCATCTGTCCAGATTACAGCCTGAATTCCTCCCAGCATTGAATATGCTGTTACTGCAATTCCAGTAACGATAATTATAGTTTTTACATTCCATCCAAATAATGCGTTTAATGGGAGGGCAAGCAATAACAGAATTGCTCCGGTACGCATAATCTGTGTTAAAATATAACAAACTGAAGCATAAATACGTGCCCAGGTTCCAAACCTCACTTCCAGATAATTGTACGCCGAAATACTCCCCAGACTTCTGTACAATGGAACAAAAAACCTGACGGCCATGATTGCGGCAATTGGAATGGCAAAACTAAAAACCAGCGCATTCCAGTTGGTCATGTATGCTTTTCCGGGTAGAGCCAAAAAACTAATACTGCTTACGAATGTGGCAAAAATCGACATTCCAACCACCCAAGAAGGTAATGCACCACCACCGGAAGTAAATTGATCCGAAGTTTTGTTTTTAAAATAAAAACTGGCACCAAATAATACATTTCCAAAGGTTATTATAATAAAAACAATAAGGTCAACTACCGGCAGTTTCATAATTTAAGTTTTAATAGTATTGGAATTAACCGATTCCAATATATTCATTTCCTTTAGATTTTGTTTAATGCGGTTGCTTTTAATTTCGTCGAACTGCCGGAAAGGCATGGCAACAAAATCGCTGCAAATCCCCATTGCTGAAAGGGCGCTCTTGATGGTTTTAATGTATTTGGATGAGTATGAACCCACGTTGTAGATTTTTTCTTCAATCTCCACCATTTTACTTTTTAATGATTCAATTTTTTCCATATCGGCATTAACCGAGGCTTCATAAAAATCAACAAACAGGGAAGGGAAAATATTGGCTCCTCCGGCAACAGCGCCATGTCCACCCTTCATAATTGTTTCAGGGATGAACATTTCGGTACCGGCAATAATTGCAAATTCGGGCGAATCTTTGAATTCTTCGATTAGCGATAAAAGGTAAGGTAAGTTGCCCGAACTGTCCTTAATGCCTATGGCTCCCAGTTCTTTCGCCCGGCAGACAGTAGGCAGCGACATGTGCATTTTTGTGCAGCCAGGCATGTTATACAATAAAAATGGCAACGGGAGTTGTGGCACCAACTGTTCGAGGTAATACACAAATTCGTTTTGCGAGATGGGCAAATAATATGGCGATGAAATTACAACAGCATCCGCCCCGGCAACTTTTGCAGTGTTAGCGATTTCTAGTGAACCCTGTAAACAGGTATCGGTAATCCCAACTACCACGGGCACTTTTTTATCAACAAATTTACAGGCGAGATTTATGAATTCTTTGCGCAGGCTGTATTCTAAGTTTGTAGCTTCGCCCGTGGTCCCTAACAGGAATATTCCATGGACTCCACCTGTCAGTAAATGGTCGATTAATTTTTTTAAACCTTGAATGTCAAGTTCTGTGTTGCTCAACAAAGGTGTTACAATAGGCGGTATTATTCCAGATAAAGGTAATTTCATAATATTATTTGTTACGAAGTTTAAGTGATTTTAAACAACATTTACAAAGGAAAATCAATACGGATCAAAATGCTTATTGTATATTGGTTTTTTTACATTGAATTTTGACCGCGATATTCGGAATTTCCATTATATTTGTTCTGAACGGTTAAAAAAGTACACTATGGAGTTCGTTTACGAAAAAATTTTTGTTCCCAATAAACACTCATTTATCACACGTCAATTGAAAATGGATCCCAATTCCGAAAAAATCCATTCGCATAAAAACTTTGAATTAAACCTGATTACTTCAGGATCCGGACGACGGATTGTAGGGAACCATATTTCCAGCTACACTCCTGGCGATTTGGTACTTTTGGGACCAAATATTTCGCATTGCTGGGAAGTTTTGGAAACCGAACAAGACCAGGAACCCGAATGTATTGTCACCCATTTTTACGAAAACATAATCAGTTCCGATTTTTTCAAAATTCCTGAACTTGAAGAAGTTGTTGAACTACTAAAATTGGCCGACAGTGGAATCTTGTTTAAAGGGCCAAAAACTGAAAAGGTAGCTGCAACTCTCAGGAAAATGGTTGAATTAAAAGGTCTTGAAAGATATATTGAACTACTAAAAGTATTTAACCACCTGCTAAGGATCGATGACAGGGTATTTCTTGCACTCCCTTCGGCAATGCCTAATTCTTATAACAAAGACCGCGGACAGATCGATAAAATTTACGAATACGTTTTCCAGAATATTCAGGAAGGAATTAATTTGACAGAGGCATCAAAATTGGTTTACATGGAGCCCAGTTCGTTTTGCCGCTATTTCAAAAAGAAAACCAACCAAACTTTTATGGAATATGTAAAAAGCGTCCGTATCGGTATTGCTGCCAAATTACTTGCCGAAACCGATAAACCCATTACCCACATTTGTTATGAATGTGGTTACAACAACCTGGCAAATTTCAACTATTATTTTAAAGTGATAATGGAAAAAACACCTTCAGAATATAGGAAGGATTTTAAATAGGATTAACTAAGGAACCGTTCTTTTCTAAAACCAAGTCTGATTGTTGGGTTTTTCCCTTTGCCGTTTGCAAAAAGAGAACGGTCCCCCATTTTCATTGTTAATTTTTGTAATTCATTTAAAACTTTATAAGACCAACCAGAATTTTCAAATCAAATAGAAAATACTTTAATATTTTATAATGCTGAAGGCATGAAATAATTATAGCACAGCAATTTGGATGAAACCAAAATGCCGGAGGTATGATACGTTTATGCCACCACTTCGTGGTTTAAGACACAAGGAATTTATTTTTATAATCATTTCAACCCTTTGTGTTTAAGGAATCGTTCTTTTCTAAATAGAGGCCCGACCGATAGGTCATTTTCTCAGCCGTTGGCAAAAAGAGAACCATCCCTCTGTCGTTTTAATTTGTCAGGAACTTCGTTCGATGACAAGTCCAATGTCCCCAAAACCT
>JBBQPP010000171.1:0-7659 GCA_038217255.1 Bacteroidales bacterium
ATAAAAAATCCAAAAAATATGGATTTAATTGTCGCCGGAATTAAATCGGCAAAACTTAATGAATCAAAAGCCTGTGAAAGAAACAGGATAAGCGACAATTTTTCGTGCATAATTACAGCAACATACGAACCGAAAATAGCAACTGCATCGTTGAAAAACACTAAAATCGGCACTATTAAAGTAGTCGCCAAAACACGTGTGGCTACTACAAAATTAAGTGGTTTTGTGCCAGATACTTCCATAGCATCCAGTTGTTCGGTAACTTTCATTGCGCCCAATTCGGCACCTATTCCCGAGCTTATTTTTCCGGCACAAAGCAATGCTGTAATTACCGGGCCAATTTCCCTGATTATGGAAACCGTAATCATTCCCGGAAGCATCGATTGTGCACCAAATTCAACTAATACCGGCCTCGTCTGCATTGTGAGTACCAATCCCATAATAAATCCAGTTATGGAAATAAGCGAAAGCGTTTTGTTTCCAATTTGGTAACCCTGTTTTAATAATTCTTTAAGTTCAAATGGAGCTACAAAAAATTGCTGAATGGTATGTATGGTAAATGAAGTAATATTTCCCAATTCAGTTAAAAATCCTTCGGTTGAGCTTTGTATCTGGCCAATAATACCTTTCATTGTGATTTTTTGATATAATGTTTCAATTGTATTTTTTTGCATTTCAAATAAGGCACCAGAAAAATTAAATATGTTTATTGTGGAAGTATTTGATTTTAACTATCATATTATCAATGCACTATATCTTCTGTTAAATAAATAACTGAACTTTTATTGGAAGCTAAAAACACAGAAATGTGTGGAAAAAATACACCAATTGTAGAATTGTTAGCATATATTGTTCAATATTAAAGTACCATTGTATGCACAGGTTATTTTAATTAACTCGTTGTGTTTCATTTGCTTGAAATGCGATTAATTAAATCATCCCCGGTAAAATGAGCAGGACAGGTAAGTTTGGCACAATTCTTTCATATAACATATTAATTACAAAAAATATTATTATGACATGGACAAAAACAGATTATCCTATTGCAATGGAAAACTTAGATAACAGTGTGCGTGAAAAGGCAATTGAAATAGCAAATAACCTGGTGGAGAAAGAACACATAAATGAAGGGATGTCGATACCAATTGCCATAAGTAAAGCAAAAGAATGGATTGGAAATAATAAGTAGATCTGAGCGTAGTAATTATAAAATAAAATATAAAAGAAAACTTTAAAAAATTAATAATATGGAATTTAACGAAAAAATTAAAGAAGAATTAGAAGGAAGAATCAAAAAACTGGAAAGTTTTATTGCAGACAGAGGAATAGGCTCGAAACAGCTTAACAAAGCAAGAAAAGTGCAACGTAATGTGAATTTAGCCGTCCTTGTGGGCAGTTTAATCAGTGTTGCAGGAATTACCATGTGGATACTGAGTAGCAACAACGAAGAAGATTAGCAGTTCACATTATTGAAACTGTTTGTTGCTGATTGTACTTCCTGTAACCTTTCAGTTTACCCTTGGCTGTATTTCATTTTTAATACTTAGCTAATTGGTATTTGTCTGGTATCAATAATCAGTGAAGAAGAAGAGGGGAATTCTCAAAAGAGTTACTCTCTTTTTTTTATTAGTTGACCATCTCCCGTTTTACCATAAACAAATGAAGATGTGCAGGCACTTTTAATTGTGTATTTTTTCCACAAATGGTGAAACCTAACCACAATATTTAATATCAAAATTATTTTCCCTTTAGTAAAATTATTCCGTAAAACTAAGCCCGCATGCTAAATACAGAAGAAATATTTGAGGTCGTTTTATAAACAATCGAGTATGGCATATTTATGGGATACTAAAAAGTATGTTGATATAAACTTATTTATAAATCACAAAAGAATAGTTATGAAAACAAAATATTTCTGATTTAAGCAAAAATATTTCTGATTCAGAATTACTTAAAAAACATCAAAAATTAAATTTTAATAATATGGAAAATTATCACGAACCACCATCGGAACTTTCATCAGAAACACGGGATTTTATACGTGCACTGGTTACACTAAAGGAAGAAATTGAAGCCATTGATTGGTATCAACAGCGTTTAACAGTTACATCCGACCAGCATCTGAAAAAAATACTAAAACACAATCAGCTGGAAGAAATGGAACATGCGTGTATGGCCCTGGAGTGGCTGCGCAGAAACATGGACGGATGGGATAAAAAAATGAAACAATATCTGTTTACCGAAAAAGATATTGTAAAAATTGAAGAACAAAAAGAAGAGTAAAAAGAATAACAATAATAGAAAGCCATGAATATTTTAAAAAAGTCATTAGCCCCAATTACAGATAAAGCGTGGGGTGAAATAACAGAACGTACAAAGCAAATATTAAATTCCTATTTAACGGCTCGTAAATTTGTAGATATTGATGGGCCCTATGGATTAGAACAAGGAGGAATTTCTACCGGACGTCTCATCACAAATGATTCGCAGTCCGAAAAGGGCGTTAATTACGGTATTCGGGAAATACTTCCATTTGTGGAAGTTAGAAAACCATTCGAATTAGACATCTGGGAACTTGATAATATTGACCGCGGAGCCAAAGATGCTGATTTATCACCTCTTGAAAATGCAGCCCGCGAATTGGCCGTTTTCGAAGAAAATGTCATATATGAAGGGTTCCAACCCGTAAATATTATTGGGCTGGAACAAGCTGCAAAAGGCAATCCTATAGCACTGCCTTCCAATGCCAACTCACTTTTAAAAGAGATTGGAAACCAGATTATTCATCTTAACAAAAAAGCTGTTCAGGGACCATATACATTAGTAATTAATGAAATGGAATGGCTTGAACTTATGAAATTATCTGAAGGATATCCAATTCAGAAACAATTAAAGGCACTGCTTGGTGGAAAAGTTTTGATTAATCATTTTAATACAAATTCCTTTCTGCTATCGGAAAGAGGAGGAGATTATGAATTGGTGGTCGGGCAGGATTATACGCTGGGCTACGACAGCCATACCACCTCGAAAGTTAAATTGTTCCTTACCGGTTCATTTACTTTCAGAGTTTTAAGCCCGGAAGCGATTGTTGTTTTTACCCGTTCTTCTTCCTGATACATGAGATTGGGAGAAGCTATTAATGCACAGCTTTTAAAAATAAGGCATTAAATAAATATTCAATTAGTTTATATAAAAAATTTTAAAAAGTAAGTTATGAAAAAGATAGTTTTTTTATTGAATCTGGCAATTGTCATCATACTTACTGCATGTTCACATAGAACACAGATTATCAGCTCGCAAAACTTAAAAGATGAGGGGAAATTGAAAGAAGCTCTTGCAACTATCAACAAAGCTGTTGATCCCAGCAACGAAGAGGCTAAAGAAACTCTTAACTGGCCAAAAACATGGGAAGTAAGAGGTGATATTTATCAGGCTATCTATCAATCGGATGATAAAAATGTAAAAAAACTTGCCGATGATCCACTTACCGAAGCCTTAGACTCTTATAAAAAAGCTCTTGAACTTGATGATAACGGAAAGTTTGACAATACACTCAAGGTTAAGCTTTCCATTTTAACCAATGATCTTGCAAATCAGGCTAATCAGGCTTTTTCCACCCTAAATTATGATCAGGCACTGAAGTCTTTCGAGCAAATTCTCGATATACGGAGTATCGATATTATCAAACAGGATAATCCAGGTTATGTCGATACGGTTATTACTTATAACACCGGACTTGCAGCCTATAATGCTAAAGATTATAATAAAGCTATTAAATATCTTGGTGAGGCTGCCAGCTATGGTTACGGCGAAGCAAAAACCTATAACCTGATTGCAAGTTCTTATCAATTTAAAACAGATACATTGGGGGCATTGGGGGTACTTAAGGAAGGTTTTGAAAAATACCCTGAAGATGAGACAATCCTTAGAAGTTTGATTCAGCTTTACCTGGACCTTGGCAAAACAGAGGATGCAATGAAGTATCTGGATATGGGAATTGCACAAGATCCTAATAATGCAACATATTACTTAGCAAAAGGCAGACTTAATGAAGAATTAGGACAAGAAGATAAAGCTATCGCTACATATCAAAAAGCAATAGATGCAGATGGTGAAAGTTTTAATGCGTATTATAATCTTGGAGCTATTTATTACAACAAAGGTGTACAACAGATTGAAGTGGCCAATGCAGTGCCAACCAGCAATAATGAACAATACGAAATCGAGCTTAAAGAAGCCGATAAATGGTTTAAGAAAGCTTTGACGTATATGGAGAAATGTCAGGAGTTGGAACCAAACGATAAACTGACTTTAGAATCCCTCAAGAATATTTATTACAGATTTAAAGATATGGATAAATACAACAAAATACTTGAAAAATTGGAACAATAAAATATTGTATCGGTATGATTTCTTGTCAGTAGCAAAAATGAGAAAATCGTGGAAACGATGCGGGAAACGAATATTAAAAAATTAAAAAGATGAAAAAAAGTAAAGCACAAGCTAAATGGAATGGAAATTTGAAAAAAGGAAAAGGATCGATAAAATTACCCACTTCGGATAAAGAATTTTCTTTTAATTTTTCTTCACGGTTTGAAGATGGTAACGGGACCAACCCGGAGGAATTAATTGCGGCGGCACACGCCGGTTGTTTTTCCATGGCTTTTTCGGGGATTTTGGCCGACAAAGGATACAATCCTGAATCGGTGTCAACCACTGCTGAAGTGACTGTTGAAAAGGTAGGTGACGGTTTTAAAATTACGCAAAGTGCCTTGAAAACCGAAGGGAAAATTCCGGAAATTAATGAAGACGAATTTTTAAAGCTGGCACAGGCAGCCAAAGAAAATTGTCCGGTTTCTCAGGCACTCGATTCTGTAAAAATAACACTGGATGCCAAACTAATACAATAACAAAAAAAAATCAATAGCCATGTTTAAAGTACTTGACATTACAAAAAGCGACTTAATTGCCATCAAGGTGGATGGCAAGCTGAAGAAAAGCGATTATGACAAAATTACCCCGTTGATTGAAAAAACGGTAAAAGACTTTGGAAAAATCAGGCTCTATATCCAATTAGACAATGTGGATGGAATTGAGCCCAAAGCATTCAGGGAAGATGTAAAAACCTACCTGAAGCATTTTAATCACATGAAAAAAATTGCAGTTGTTGGGAAAAATCATTGGGAAAAGATGTGGTCTGGCTTGACCGGTCCGTTTGTTTCAGGTGAAATAAAATATTTCGATTTTCCGGAAATGGAAACAGCCCGGGAATGGATTCAAAAATAGTATCCGTAATAGAGATACAGGTGATAGGATAACCGGTTTTGGGATTAACTTAAAAAGGTTGATTCCTGACCGGTTATTTTTATGAAAGTCCCGGTTAAATCAGAATGGCTTTTTATATTTCCAAATTTTGGTGATATTTTAAGTTCTGAGCCCTTTGCAAATTGACAGGACAATATAACTCGAAACGAACTTTAAAAAATAATGAATACAATGAAAATAAAACCGGAAGCAGTTATTCTGGACATGGATGGTGTAATTACACAAACTGCTAAAGTACATAAAGCTGCCTGGAAAAAGATGTTTAATCATTTCCTTCAAGAGCAGTCACCCGATTATATACCAATGAACGACAATGATTATGTGCAATACATTGATGGAAAGCCAAGATATGATGGAGTAAAAAGTTTTCTGGAATCAAGAAATATTGAATTGCCATACGGAAATCCCAAAGATTCTTCAGGTGACAAAACCATTTGTGGACTTGGTAACCGCAAAAATGAGATTTTCGTAGCGCTAATAGAAGAGGATGGAGTAGAACCCTATAAAAATGCCATCGATAAAATAAAATACTGGCGGAGCAAGGGGCTTAAAACGGCTGTGGTTACCTCAAGTAAAAACTGTAAACTGATACTTGACGCTGCTGGAATTACCCACTTGTTTGATGTTCGAGTGGATGGAAATACAGCACAGGAGCGAGAATTAAACGGCAAACCTAATCCCGATATTTTTCTGGAGGCAACAAAAGAATTGGGTACATCTCCCGGGTTCTGCGTGTTGTTCGAAGATGCAATTGTTGGCGTTCAGAGTGGAAGTAACGGGAATTTTGCACTGGTAGTTGGGGTAAACCGTGGAAATAACAGAAAGGTGCTGAGCGAAAATGGAGCCGACATTGTAATCGATGATTTTGATGAATTGGATTTATTTGGCGATGAGGAGGTACAACTTTATTTTGATAAACCAGCGCCTTTGCTTTTATCGGGGAATGATAAAATTACATCAATCATTAAAAACAGGAAGCCGGTTTTGTTCCTGGATTACGATGGAACACTTACTCCTATTGTAAAGCGACCGGAAGATGCCCTTATCTCAAAGGAAATGCAGGAAGCTTTGCGCCATTGTGCTGACAAGTTTACGGTGGCTGCTGTAAGCGGCAGAGACATGGACGACCTGAAAAACATGATTGGGTTGGACAATCTGATATATGCCGGCAGTCATGGTTTCCGCATTTCCGGTCCCGATGGTTTGTACCGGGAACATGAAAAATCATCGGAAATTTTACCTCAGCTTGACAAAATTGAGGAAAAACTTCAAAAAGAATTTTCACAGATCGATAAAGGAATTCAAATCGACAGAAAGCGCTATGCGATTGGCATTCATTACCGAAATGCAAAAGAAGAAAGTGTTCCTGAAATTATTAAAAAAGTAGATGAAATAATTGCCGAACATCCGGAATTCAAAAAAGGGGAAGGAAAAAAGATTTTGGAAATTAAACCCAATATTGACTGGCACAAAGGAAAAGCAGTGCTTTGGTTACTTGAGAAACTTGGACTCGATGATAAATCGGAATATGTCCCCATTTATATAGGCGACGACATTACCGACGAAGATGCTTTTGAGTCTATCCATAATATTGGAATTGGTATATTGGTAGGATCACATGGGCATTCAACAGCAGCGAAATATGGGCTAAAAAATGTATACCAGGTTCGGTTGTTTCTTCAAAAACTTGCTGATGCATTTAATTAATTAGTCTGACCCGATAAATACACAAAAACTAATTTCAAGAATTCAAATAAAGTAGCTACAATGGACAACTGGAATATTATATATAACGAATGGGATCAGGAAAAACATCCGCTTCGCGAGTCACTCTGTACGCTTGGGAACGGCTATTTCGCTACACGAGGTGCGTTGGAAGAAAGCAAAGCAAACGAGTACAACTACCCCGGAACTTATCTTGCCGGCGGGTATAACCGGGCCATTTCAAAAATAAAAAATAAAAAAATTGAAAGTGAAGATTTGGTAAACTGGCCCAATTGGTTGTATCTAACATACAAAGTTGACGGATCGGACTGGTTCAAGTTAGACGAGTTGCAGAAACTCGACTATACAACGAATTTAAATTTGAGAGAAGGAGTACTGGAGCGTAAAATGAGATTCAGGGATAACAAGGATCGTGAAACATCTATTATAAGCAGGCGGATTGTGAGTATGGACGATCCTCATGTTGCCGGCATCGAATGGACGTTTACACCCGAAAACTGGTCGGGAAAAATAACTGTGCGTTCAGGCATTGACGGGAACATAACCAACCGGGGAGTGGAACGCTATAAGGATTTGAACGGAACCCATTTGGAAATTCTGGATAAAGAT
>JBBQPP010000172.1:0-7650 GCA_038217255.1 Bacteroidales bacterium
TTGTTTTCTTACTACATAACAACAGTAAAATGATACTGTTTAAAATATCTTGCAAAGATATAAAACTATGGGTAATTTTGCCCCTTGAAAGTCTTATACAATACCTTTTAGTCTGAAATTAACAATGAAGAAAGAAACAAAACAAACTAATATCTCTGAACTGGGTGAATTTGGCCTGATAGATCGAATTACAAAGGATATTAAAATTAAAAATAACAGCACCATTAAAGGGGTTGGAGATGATGCCGCGATAATGGAATATGCAGATAAACAGATAGTCGTATCTTCAGATTTGTTAACTGAAGGTGTGCATTTTAACCTCATGTACGTGCCTTTAAAACATTTAGGGTACAAGGCTGTAATCGTCAATCTGTCAGACATTTGCGCGATGAATGCAGTACCAAAACAGATTGTTGCAAATATTGCTTTGTCGGGCAAATTTTCAGTTGAGGCGGTTGAGGAGTTGTATTCAGGAATTCATCTTGCCTGCGAAAAATATGGTGTCGATTTGGTGGGTGGAGATACAACAAGTTCATTAACCGGATTAACAATTAGCATTACTGTTTTAGGTGAAGTTGAAAAAGAAAATGTTGTGCTGAGAAGCGGTGCGAAACCCACAGATTTACTATGTGTTACCGGTGATTTGGGCGGCGCTTACATGGGCTTGCAACTACTTGAGCGCGAAAATGAAGTTTTTAAAGTAAACGAAAATATGCAGCCGCAACTTACAGGTTTTGATTATATTTTAGAACGTCAACTAAAACCTGAAGCACGCGCAGATATTGTTTCTGCATTCAAAAAGCTTGGAATAAAACCTACTTCAATGATCGACATTTCTGACGGACTTTCTTCAGAAATCCATCACTTGTGTAAAAACTCAAATTTAGGGTGTAACATTTTTGAAGATAAAATTCCGCTCGATTTTCAGACCAAAAAAATGGCGGAAGAAATGAATATCAACCCTTTAGTAGCTGCATTGAATGGGGGAGAAGACTACGAACTTCTTTTTACTCTTCCATTAAGCGAATACGATAAAATCAAAAACGACCCTGATTTTACGATTATCGGCCACATGACCGAAGCTACAGATGGGGTAAATATGATTACCGGAGCAGGTTCTGCAATTCCACTGGTGGCACAGGGGTGGGAACATGGGAAAGTAGAATAACAGATTTCTGGAAACTTAACATCGGAATTTTATCATTACAATTAATGACAATTGACCTAATAATATCCAAGACTTCCTTGTGTTTAATGCTCAATCAAGAGTTTTTCGGTAAATATGAAATTAATTTTGGTGCAATTAATCCATTTTTAAATTCCATGCATTCACTAAGTTTCTTCTTCCCCAATTTCTTCAGAGGAACTAGTGATCCATTTTTTCCCGCCTGATGATTCCACAAAATATAACGGTTTTTCATTGCGAAGTAAATCGGCTAAATAAACCGCATCTTCCTTTGGTGGAAACCAATTTTTGTTTTTCCATTTTCCATCAACTTTATAATGGAAAATTACCCAGGGTTTGTTGGTATCCAGATCATACCTGAGCACGTAGTTTTCAATGTTGTAAACTGCCATAATTTTTATTTTTGAGATTTAATGCAATTAAAAGTTACAACAAATATTTATTTTTTAAAAATTTATTTGATGAAAAAGGAATCCTGCAATTTGAAAAAACTTTGAAATGAATTGTCAAAGTCTCTTTTACAAAAAATGCCACTTTTTCTAAAAGTGGCATTTTTGATGAAATTTTAATTCTTTCTCCTCCCTACCTTTGGAGAGGCTTGGAGGTGCTTTCTAATCCGGGAAATATCCCCTGATAATTCCTCTTTTTGAGTCTTTTACAAAAAGCAGGATTTCATCTCTTTCCTGGGTTGCGGGCATTTCGGCTTCAATAATTTCAACGGCTTGTGATGTATTTAAACCTTTTTGGTAAATGTAACGGTAAATGTCCTGAACTTCGCGGATTTTCTCGTTGGAGTAATTCCTGCGACGTAGTCCGATTGAATTAATACCAACATACGAAAGAGGTTCGCGTGCGGCTTTGATAAAGGGTGGTACATCTTTTCTTACAAGCGAACCGCCGGCTATCATTACATGCGAACCAACATGACAAAACTGATGAACGGCAACCATACCTGCCAAGATCACAAAGTCATCGATAATAACTTCGCCTGCAAGTTGGGTATTGTTAACCAGAATAACATTGTTGCCAACAACGCAATCATGGGCAATGTGCACATAGGCCATAATCAGATTATTGTTGCCAATAACTGTTTTTCCTCTTGCAGCAGTACCACGATTAATAGTAACAAATTCGCGGATTGTGTTGTTATCTCCGATTTCTACTGTTGAATATTCTCCACGGAACTTTAAATCCTGAGGAATAGCGCCAATTACCGCTCCCGGAAAAATTTTACAGTTTTTCCCAATTCGCGTTCCGGGCAAAATAGTTACGCCTGACCCAATTCTTGTTCCTTCGCCAATCACCACATCCTGATCAATAGTTACAAAAGGTTCGATTACAACGTTATCTGCAACTTTTGCTTCAGGATGCACATATGCTAATGGTTGTTTCATCATAGTTTTCTTAACTGTTTTCGTTTTGTTTAACAACTTGAGCCATGAATTCGCCTTCGGCTACAATTTTATCTCCAACAAAAGTAACTCCTTTCATTAGAGCAATTCCTCTTCGAATCGGCGAAACTAAGATTAATTTAAAGATTAAAGTATCACCTGGAACAACTTTTTTCCTGAATTTAACATTGTCAATACGTACAAAATAGGTAGAGAATTTACCTTTCAACTGGCTTAAAACCAGCAATCCGCCTGTTTGCGCCATAGCTTCGACAAGCAGAACTCCTGGCATGACAGGTTCTCCGGGAAAATGACCCTGAAAAAAAGGTTCGTTTGCAGTAATATTTTTTAAACCAACAATTTGCATGTCGGTTTTCGAAATAATTTTATCGACCAATAAAAAAGGATAGCGGTGTGGAAGTAGTTCTTTGATTTTGTTTATATCAAGGACAGGTGCAATATTTGGGTCATAGACTGGTACTTTTTCTTCAGCTTGCTTAATACTTTTTTTAAGCTCTTTCGCAAACAAAGTGTTTGGTCCGTGGCCGGGCTTCGAAGCAATTATCCTTCCTTTGATATGTTTCCCGCACAAAGCCAAATCGCCAATTATATCAAGTAGTTTATGACGGGCACATTCATTGTCGTAATGTAGCTCAAGGTTATTTAAAATCCCCTGAGGCTTTACCTCAACATGTTTGTGGTGGAATAAATCGGCTAAACGATTGAGTTCTTCCTGGCTGATGTCTTTATCTATTATTACAATTGCGTTGTCGAGGTCGCCCCCTTTTACAAGATTGTGATTGAGCAAAAACTCCAATTCATGTAAAAAAACAAAAGTGCGGCAATTGGCAATTTCAGTTTTAAAATTACTTATGGAATCTAAAGTAGCATATTGATTGTTTAGTACTTTCGATTTAAATGAGATGGTAATGTTTAAACGATAATCATCATCAGGGAGTGCAACGATTAAAGCTCCCGATTTTTCATCAAAAACTTCTATTTTTTCCTTAATAACAAAGTAATCGCGCACCGCATCCTGTTCAACAATGCCGGCTTTTTCAATGGCTTCCACAAAATAAATGGAGCTCCCATCAATAATTGGGGCCTCTTCGTTATTTACTTCAATTAAAACGTTGTCGAGATCCATTCCAATTAATGCAGAAAGGGCGTGTTCAATTGTGCCAATCCTGACGCCATCTTTTTCAAGTAAAGTTCCCCGGGAAGTATCGATCACAAAATCAACATCTGCTTCAATTATTGGTTGATTTTCAAGATCTATTCGCTTAAATTTAAAACCGTGGTTTACTGGTGCAGGCAAAAAATTCATTGTAACATTTACTCCGGTGTGTAATCCTACACCTTTGATTGTAAATGAATTAGCCAGTGTTTTTTGTTTAACAGCCATACCTTATTTTTCGGAATTTAATTTCTGTTCTTTTAAAGATTTTATTTCTTTTTGAAGCTGAATAACTTCATCGCGAAGTTTCGGCAGGTTTTTATAAACCGTTATTGCCCTTATAGCATCTTTTATTTCAATTGCCGGGCTGCCCAGAATAATTTGATTGCTATTTACAGACTTGGCAACGCCTGATTGTGCCCCGATAAAAACATTGTCACCAATTGTAAGATGGCCGGCAAGTCCAACCTGACCACCAAATTTGCAGTTTTTTCCAACCTTTGAAGTGCCTGCCAATCCTGAAAGAGCTGCAATTACATTGTTTTCTCCCACCTCACAATTATGGCCAACCTGCACAAGATTATCAATCTTACTCCCTTTTCGGATAATTGTTGAATCCATTGTGCCACAATCAATTGTTGTGTTTGCTCCAATTTCTACATCATCTTCCAAAACGGCATTTCCTATTTGTGGAATTTTTTTATAGTTTCCATTTTCAAGTGGGGCAAATCCAAAACCATCTGAACCAATAACGGCTCCTGAATGTATTATACACCGGTTTCCAATAATACAGTCGCTATATATTTTAGCCCCTGCATAAATAATACAGTCACTTCCAATTGTAACATTGTCGCCAATATAAACCTGTGGATAAATTTTTGAGTTATTCCCGATTTTCGAATTTTTACCGACATAAGCAAAGGCACCTAAATATATATCAATACCAACAAAAGCGGAAGAATCAATGTAGCTTGGTTGTTCAATACCTGTTTTTAACATTGATTTTGCCTGCATGTATAAATCCAACAATGAAGCAAATGCCTGGTAAGGGTCATCTACTTTTATTAAAGTTGCATTAACATTTTCTTTAGGTACAAAAGTTTTGCTTACTAAAACTACTGAGGCGTTGGTCGAGTAAAGGAAATTTTCGTATTTTAAATTAGCCAGAAATGCCAAAGTGCCTGATTTTCCTTCTTCTATTTTTGAGACATTAGATATTCTAATATTTTCATCTCCAACTATTTCACCATTCAGGAATCTGGCAATGTCCGTAACTTTAAAATCCATTATTTGTTTTTTAAGCGGTGCAAAGATAGTAGTAAACTAATAAATGTCCAATTCTTTCGGATAACACACAAAATACTTTCGAACAGTTTTTGTCAAAGCATTTAAATTAATGTCCGATGCATGCTGCATATCCTTTGTTTTTCCGGTTTTATCCAAAACAAGTATTTTCTCATTGTGTTTATCGTAAGCGTTATTTGTTATTTCGCCTGTCATTAAAAAATAGTTTATCAGCCTGTTGTCATTGGTAATTTTACTTGAAATTCTCTTTAAAATTTTTTCTTCGATGGTTTTTGAAACCGGAGTTGAAAAAAGTTGAATCCTGAATAATTTTCTGTTAGTTAGGCTTTTGGCATGCGATGAAAGTACAAGATCTGAGTGCGATTGCCATTCTTTGATTGAAATTGATATGTCGTTGTCATCTAGCCCCGAATACCATTCCAAAATATTTTTACCTTCTATTTCAATGTTATTCTTTAAATCGGTTGTAGTAAAATTGTGTTCTAAAAATATGCGCAAAGTTGGGGTTGAATATATTTTTTCACCTGCATCAGCAAGTTCCTTAGCCCTTTTTAAAATATTTACCAGAAGGGCTTCAGCCGAAACCACTGTTTTATGCAGATAAACCTGCCAATACATCAAGCGCCTGGAAATCAGAAATTTTTCGATAGAATAAATCCCTTTTTCATCAACAACCAATTGGTCCTTCCAAACATTCAGCATTTTAATAATTCGTTCTACTCCAATAGTGCCTTCTGCAACACCCGTAAAAAAGCTGTCTCGGTTCAGGTAATCCAGCCTGTCCATATCCAATTGACTTGAAACCAATTGGTGCAAAAAATGCTTTTTATATTGATTGGTAAAAACCTGAATAGCCAAATCAAGTTTCCCATTAAAATGCTCGTTTAACTGGTTCATCAGCAACAATGAAATTTCTTCATGTGGAATTTCAACAAGCGTGTTTTCCAAAACATGCGAAAATGGTGCGTGTCCAATATCATGTAACAAAATGGCCGCGGTAACAGCTTCTGCTTCGGTTTCCGTAATTTCATGGCCTTTAAGTCGTAAAACCTGAACAGCCTGACGCATTAAATGTGTTGCGCCAAGTGCATGCTCAAAACGCGAATGATTTGCCCCCGGGAATACCAAATAAGAAAGGCCGAGTTGCTTTATTCTTCGAAGCCTTTGAAAAATGGGATGTTCAATTAAGTCGTAAATGAGTTCGGATTGAAGATTAATAAACCCCAATACAGGGTCATTGATAATCTTTTTCTTATTTATTGGTTGTTGAATCACAAATTTGTTTTGTTCTGAAGAATCAAAAGTATAAAACTTTAACAAACCTGAAACATGCTTTTTATTTTTCGATAATCAAATCAAGTCAAAATTGATTAAACTCGGTGAAAATGATGATATAATCGAGTGTTATTTATTCTTTAAAATCAGCTTTTTATAAAGCTGTGTATATTTGTTTTTGTTTTATAAATTACTACTTTTGCGGTGATTTTTCTAAAACATGTTTTAGGGAGCCTCTGGTTCCCTATTTTGTTAGAAGTGGGTAATGATAGATAGAGAAACGGTAAAAGAATTGGTTGAGGAAATGCTCGACGACAAAATGTTCGTGGTGGAAATAAGCGTGAACGAACGCAATATCATCAACGTTTTTGTCGATAGTTACGAGGGTTTAACAATAGATCAGTGTATTGCTATCAGCCGCCATGTTGAACACAGTTTCGACCGCGAGGAGGAAGATTTTGAATTACAGGTTTCCTCGCCAGGACTAACAGAAAGTTTTAAGGTTACCCCGCAATATCTAAAATATGTGGGAAGACCGGTTGAAGTGAAAACCCTTGACGGAGAAAAATTGGAAGGCATTTTACTGGAGGCCAACAACGATAAATTTGTGTTGGAAACCTCAGCCCGCGAAAAACTGGAGGGACATAAAAAAAAGCAGTTGGTAGTAAAACAACATCATTTAAAATACGACGAAATAAAAAGTGCGAAAGCAGTTATTTCATTTAAATAAATTGATTTAAAGAATGGAAAATATTAATCTGATTGATTCATTTGCTGAATTCAAGGAGCTGAAAAATATCGACAGAGCCACTATGATGAGCGTTATAGAAGATGTGTTCAGGAGTGTGCTTATCAGACAATTCGGTACTGATGAAAATTTTGATGTTATCATTAATATCGACAAAGGTGATTTTGAAATCTGGAGAAACAGGACGGTAGTTGAAGATGATCAGATTGAAGATCCGAACACACAGATTACTTTAACCAATGCATTGAAAATTGATGACGATTACGAGGTAGGAGAAGAAGTTACCGATGAAGTAAAATTTGTTGATTTTGGAAGAAGGGCAATTTTGAATCTCAGACAAAACCTGGCCAGTAAAATACTTGAACTTGAAAAAGACCATATTTACGGAAAATATAAATCGAAAATCGGTGACATTGTTACCGGCGAGGTTTATCAGGTTTGGAAAAAGGAAATACTGATTTTAGATGACGAAGGCAACGAATTGATACTTCCAAAAACAGAACAAATTCCATCTGATTATTTCAGAAAAGGTGATAATGTTCGGGCTATTGTTTTTAAAGTAGAGCTT
>JBBQPP010000173.1:0-7626 GCA_038217255.1 Bacteroidales bacterium
AAATAAATCCATAGATTTTGATTCCTATTTGGTAATAGGATATGGAATAGGAGTAAAAGGAGCAGGTGGAGCAGGTTTTTTTACCTTATATCGAAAAACAGAGAAGGACCTTTCTGTCATTACCAAAGTGTTTGATGTTCCATCCGAAATATCCTTCAATTTGCTTTTGCTTAAAGTTGTCGTCGGTTGGGTAACAGTTTTGAATTTGAACGAGCCCCTTTGGTCAACTTCTGAGTTAACAATCCAACCTGCTTCTATTTCAGATTGCACAGCTTCTTCACCCAACACCCGATAAATACCTCCATAAATCCCGCTATTTACAGCGGCTTCAAACTGAAATTTTCTCCCATCTCTTAGCAAAACCTCACCTTTAAAAGAATTGTTGATAAAGCTTGCTATTATTTTTGCTCCTTTGGCATTAGTGAAACTAACTTCCTTCAAGCCTGAAACTGTTCCACTAAACCATTCTGAAATATCTTCGTCACCATTACATACATAAGCAATTCCCTTAGCTTCTCCTAATAAAATTGAGACGAAAGCATTTGTTCCATCAACTGTTCCCACAAAACCATTTTCGCCCTGAATGTCAAAAAAGTTTGCTTCTGGTTCGTTGTTTGTATTATCACAAGCTGAAATAACAAAGAGCATAACCAGGGATATTATAATTGTTCCGGTTTTATTTAAAATATTTCGTTTCACAATCAGTTCAGTAATTCCCATTTCTTCTCTTTGTCTTTCATAAAATGATTTTGTCATAATGCTGTTTTAAAAAGGTTGAAATTCAATTCCAAATCAAAATAAATAGTGTCGGTTCAATATAAAAAGTTCCGGAATTGAAGCTTATTCCCAAAATCACACTTTTTAGCTATCTGTTCAACTGAATAACTGTAAGTGAATCGGGATGCCATTTGATGGAAAATCGCTGGATTGAGAAACTATTACTTTTAAACGTGATTGTAGATGTTTTTGGTTTTACCGGGGTTGCCACAAACACAGAATTCCACCGAAAACTGCCGCGCTCCTCGCCACTGGCATTTAGAATCCATCCGGCAACAATGCCTTCCTGGGTAGCCAGATCTCCATACACCTGAAAAATCCCGGTTTCATTACCCGTATTAGGAACTGCAGAAAATGAATGTGAACTTCCATTTGACAAAATCACACTGCCCGTAAACGATTGTTCAACAAATTTCCCTACTACCTGTGTACCGTAACTATTTTTTAAACTAATATTTTCCGGATCAGTGATATTTCCTCTAAACCATTCATAAATTTCTTCTTCCCCATTACACACATAAACTAATGCTTCTTTATCTGCTACCAATAAAGCAATAAAGGCATCTGTTCCGTCAACTTTGCCTACAAAACCATTTTCGCCCTGAATATCAAATAATGTTTCTTTAGGCTCTTCTATTGGGTCATCGTTACAAGCAATAGCTAATAAAATAAAAAACAACGGTGTAAATAATCTTATCAAATTCATTTTATTCATCATAATGCAATTTTTTAACTTAATATTTTTGTAATTAGTACATTATGTGCAAGTTAACACAATAAAGAATAAAATACAAATATATATTATTATATATATTATTGATAATTAAATTTTTACGGGCAATAGTTGAATCCGGAGATGTTAATTATTTCAGAATCCCTTTAATGTAAATTTTCCAGATTATCCGTTCCAATAGAAGACAGTTTTTAATTACTAATCCCTTTTTTACTCCTTTCTTATTTACTGATACTTTTCCAAAATGCGCCTGGCTTAGACCATGTCCTATTTCATGAACTGCAACAGATTCAACATCTATGTTTGTTACACCATCATCTGCCCAATTCCAACTTGGATCAAAATAAATTTCACAGAAAGCAACATCCGCTTTTCCATTATTATCAATGTCTGTTGGCACTCCTGCATCATCTGTAAATATTAGTGTAAATGTTACACCGAGTATTCCACCGGCAAAATTAAGATCTCTCCATCCAACTAACTGCACATCAGCAAAAGCAAATGGGGAACCTACTGTACCAAAGTTAATATAAGCAATGTACCCTATATGCAATCCGCCATTGTCATTATGCACAAGACCCAATTCTGAACAATTTACATTCCTCCAGGTCGCAAAACCACTCTCAGTAGCCGCATCGGTTTCCGCTGCGGTTAGTCCCCCAAAAGGAGGCACAGCATCGCCGGTTTGGTCGATAGCATACGTAATCTGATTTGGGTTTGGTCCACTCCATTCACGTCGTAAGTCATTTGGCACAAAATCGGCATCTAACTGTTTGTTGCCCCTGTCATTCGCATAAACCATCTGACCGGCTTCATCACTGCCAGCTGCTGTAATATAACCCCTTAATATTATTTAATTAACAAATGTTAAATATATAAAGTCCTTATTGTATTTTATTTTTAATTGATTTACCTTGTGTAAGAAACAATGAAATATTTTAAAACAAAAAAATTATGACAGTAGTAAACGCTTATGCAGCGAATGAAGTGGGAGGAAAGCTAAGTCCTTTCAAATATGTTTTACCCGAACTGGGTACAGATCAGGTGGATATAAAAGTCCATTATTGCGGAATTTGCCATTGGGTGCAACCAAAGTAATAAATTCAAAAGATCCCAAAGAGTTGGAAAGCATTGCCGGAAGTTTAAATTTCATATTGAACACTACAAACGTTACACTCGACTGGAATGCATATTTAACTGTGCTTGCTCCACAAGGCAGATTTCATAATGTTGGAGCTGTGCTTGAACCAATGGCAATACCAACATTTACATTATTGATGGGCGAAAAAACAGTTGGCAGTAGTCCGACAGGTAGCCCGGCAGCAACGCGTACCATGCTCGAATTTTGCGTTCGCCATGATATTTATCCAATGGTGGAAGAGTTTCCGCTTGAAAAAGCCAATGAAGCATTGGAGCATTTGGAATCTGGAAAAGCAAGGTATAGGATTGTGTTGAAGGTATAAATTTGCTTCGTCGCAGTTCAATCAAAGTTTGATTCAACAAAAAGTATTAAGAGGGAATTATTGGATAACTAAATTGCCCAATAAATCCCTCTTTTATTGGTTCTGAGGTATCAACAAAACTAAAATTGAGATTGGTTGATCTTGAAATTCAGCTTGCCATTTTCCCTTTCATCAGCATATCCACAGCTTCATTGAGCGAACCGGCGCGGGTCACATTTCCTGAGTTAACAAAATAGATAACATCAGCGTTGGCAATTGTATTAAGGCGGTGGGCAATGATTACTTTTGTAGTTGAAGCCGGAAGTTTTTGCATGATTTCATCCAGCAATTTTTCAGTTACCGTATCAATGTTGGCAGTGGCTTCATCAAGAATCAGCAAATCGGGTTTACGCAACACGGCGCGCATAAAAACAATCAGTTGTTTTTGCCCCAATGAAATCCCATCGCCCGAAACATCTACTTTTGTATCCAATCCGTTTTCAAACCGCAACAACAGCGATTCCAAACCTGATTCATGGATTAACTGTTTCAGTTTACCATTTTCGTATTTACTGAATTCTTCATTCCCATACAAAATATTTTCCCTGATTGTACCGGTAAATAGAAAAGGATCCTGCAGAATAAACCCAATTTTTTTCACGCGATCGCCGGGTGAGAACGAACGGATATCAAGACCATCAAGTAAAACAGTGCCTTTTGAGGGATCATACAAACGTGCAATTAACGAAGCTGTTGTAGTTTTACCGCCCCCGGTTGGACCAACAAACGCATAGGTTTTTCCCTTTTTTAGGTTGAAAGTAATGTTGTGTAGCACCTCGCTCCCGTTTGGATATGAAAATGATACATCACGAAAGGAAACCAATGTTGCAGTTTCATCTATACCATTTGAACTTATTTGTGGCAGGTTGCTTTCCATTTCAAGAATTTTCCTAATTCTGTCCCAGGCGGCAATGGCAACCTGAAAACTGGCCCAAAGTGATGCCAACTGCCTCAGCGGACTGTAAAAACTATTGACATATGCAATAAAACTTATTAAAAGCCCGATTGTAAACTGCCCAATCGAAATAAAATAGATTCCAAATGCCAGCACAATTAGCATTCCCATATTTGAAAATAACGAGTAAACCGGTAAAAAGCTGTTGTTCGCAATTCCGGCTTTAATTGAAGTGGAGTAATTATCGCGGTTCACTTCATTGAATCGTTTTCTGAAATAATCGCGCCGGTTAAAAGCCACAATTACCTTAAAATTGTTAAGGCTTTCCTGTACTTCCGAACTTAGGTTTCCCACACTTTTCAGGTTAATTTTATTTTTCTTTTTAACCCAGGGCGAAACAATTTTTGTAAAAACCCAAATCAAAAGTGCCGGTGCAAGTGCTGCCGCACCCAATTCAATATGAATGGCCAATAAAAATATGCCTGAACCAATCATTATCAGAATTACACGGATAAACTGCATCAGCGACTGCGAGAAAAACTGGTTCACTTTATCTGTGTCGTTATTGATGCGTGAAATCAGGTCGCCCGCCTTGTTCTGGTTAAAAAAATCGAATGGTAATTCCTGTAGTTTGTTAAACACCGAATTCCGAAGTGTGTATAACATTCGTTGCCCAACATTGCCCATTAATTTGGTTTGCAGATAACCGGCACCCAGCGCTACTACAAACATTATCAGCAAAATTCCGCTATTAACAAGTACACCGTGAAACTGGCTTGTTTGAATATAATTATCAACGGTATGCCCGATGATAATTGGACCGGCAAGGTTTAAAAGGGCAGTAACGGCCATTGCAATAAAAGCAATCAGCAGGATTTTCTTCTCTTCAACCATGTGAGCTACAAGGCTTTTTACCGATTTAAAGCCGGATTTTTTTTTGCCCTTTTCGTCGGATTCAATGCTAAGATTGTAGTTCATAATGGCTTGTGCTTTTTTGTGACTCATAAATCTGAACATATTCAGGGCAAGTGGTACGCAAGGTATTATGTTTACCTGATGCTATTAGTTCCCCTTCCATTAGCAGTAAAATCTGGTCGTAATCTTTAACAGGACTAATTTTTTGTGTAACCGAAATCAATGTCAAATCAGGATAATTGGTTCGAACATTTTTCAGAATTTTTATTTCAGTTTGAGGATCAACACGAGCTGTAAAATCATCGAGCAGAAGTATTTTTGGGTTGAGTGCAAGTGCGCGTGCCAGCATAATCCGCTGTTTTTGTCCGCCGGAAAGACTTGTTCCACGCTCTGAAACTATTGTATCAAGTCCTTTAGGGAGTGAATCGACAAATTCTTTCAACTCGGCGGTATCAATGGCTTTTTGCAACAATTCATCAGTTACAATATCGCTAAACGCAATGTTTTCACGCAAAGTCATATTGAACATAACACTATCCTGAAACACAAAACCAATCTGTTTATGAAAGGCCTCCTTTAGGTAATCGTCGATTTTTATACCATCAAACTCCACCTCGCCTTCATCTGGTTTAATCAGTCCGGTGAGCAAGTAAAGTAACTGGGTTTTTCCGGCGGCAGTTGGTCCGATAACTGCGGTGCGCGAACCGGGTTCCACTGAAAACGATACCTCTTTCAACGCAGGTTTCCCATCATACAAAACCGAAATATTTTTCATTTCAATCTTCCCAACCAAAGGTATGTCAATCACACCAGTATCAGCTGTTTCAGGAGCCTTTAATACTTTGTCAATCCTTTCGTACGATGCGGTTGCCTGTGCAATTAAATTGCTCATAAAACCGATTACAAGTATTGGAAAAATAAGTATTGTAACATAACTGTTAAAGGCAGCAAAATCACCCATCGACAGCCTTCCTGAAATTACAAAATGCCCCCCCAACGCCAAAATGGTTAAAGTTGCAAGGTTGGCTACAAATGTGATTACAGGAATCAAAGTGGCAAATAACGAAACTATGGAAATACCAATATCTCTTGACTCGGCGCTGGCTTCAAGAAACTTTTTGTATTCGGCTTGTTGCGAATTGATTACCCTAATAATGGCCGACCCCAAAATACTTTCATTGATTACCTTGTTCAGCCAATCAATAACCTGGCGGCTCCTGTCAAACAACACTTTCACTTTCCTTAAAATCAAATAAAAAGTAATCCCAACCAAAGGAATTATCATGAGAACAGGGATTGCAAGTTTCCAGTTTATTATCAGCAATAGTACCGAAGTACCAATAATAATAAATGCTGAAGAAACTATTGAAGTAACCGCCTGCGACACAAACATTTTTACCGAATCCATATCGGAAGTGAGGTTGGTTAGCAGTTTCGAAGGATTGGCTTTTTGAATGAATGAATAACTTTGCCGCGATATTTTATCAGAAAGATTTTTGCGGAGATCAAAGCCCACCTTTTCGGAAGCGTAAGTTTGTACAATCATTTGCAGGTAGGAGAAGAAGAAAATGAAAATACCTGCTGCCGAAAATTCAATAAGGATTTTCATAAAATCATAATTTCCGGCGGAGAAGTCATCAATACCGTGCGAAATAATTTTAGGGATTATCAGATTTGCACCGTTACTCAACAAGGCAAAAATAATGAGCAAGACAACCATACCACGATATGGTTTCAACAAGCCAAATATATTGGGTTTGTCTTTTTTGCTTCCTTCTTTTTTTCTTTCCTTTCCCATTCAGTTCTTTAAAATCAATTTTGTTTGCAAAGAAAATCAAAAACAGGCCAATTGCGTTAATCCAGAAAAATTATCAGGTGAAACATGCAAATGGTGTTGTTACTTAAAAAATTGTGAAGTAATTTTTTGAATTACCAAATTCTGTTACTAAAACTAAACTGCTCTGGAAAGGTTCAGAAATTACCCAATTAATTATTGAATCAGGTAAAGTTTTAATTTAATTTATTATTCGCTTGTTTTCAGCTCCTTTTCATCAAAACATTCACCGTGCCATTTACTGCGGTGATGGCGCATATTCCTGAAAAATTCCATCCTTTCTTCCGGCGACATGTTTTTAATTTTGTTCCTGAATTCGGGATTCATGAGGGTTGAATTTCTATGCCATTTTGAGGGACCACTTCCAAAGAATAATCTGGCAAGAATCAGCAATCCTGCTGCCTGCCAGAAATTGATTGCAGGCAAATTAAATACTTCACGTTGCTCCGGTGGCAAATCATTGAGCGCAGCAGCCAGTTCCTCCCAAACCAGAGTCTTTAGAAATTCTGTTTCAGGAGTTTCTCCATTGTTGGCCAGCAATTCTCCCAACTCTTCCCCTACCCTTTCAAAATCTTCATCGGTATAAAATTCAGGCATGAGTTCAGGTTTCTTTTTCCTGTACAAATCCGTTATGCGGTTCCGGGCAACAGCAAACAACCAGGCAGATATTTCGTCGATGGGTTTCATCAGGCGATCCGCTTCAGTTAGTTGGTAAAAAACTTCCTGAAGAATATCTTCCGCATCCTCCAATCGCTTTACCCTTTTGCGAATAAATCCCGCAAGCCGGCTTCCATAAGCTTTTACTGTTTCGGATATATTTACTGCTTGTACCACTTTTAGTTCTATTGTATTTGTTTTCATCAGCCTCTAATCAGGTTGACGAATAAGTAAAAAGAATATTTTAAAAGTAATGGAATATTTTTATCAACTGACTTCAAAACAATCATAGAACCTGCAATTCATTTTTATA
>JBBQPP010000174.1:0-7569 GCA_038217255.1 Bacteroidales bacterium
GAGTTTCCTTCGCAAAATCATCTTATCGGATTGATAAAAACAGCACCATCAAAAATACCAACGCTTCAGGAATTGGGTTTTGAGCTAAGTAAAATCAAAGTCCCTGATTTTGATATTTCTGAACAGCTTATAAAGAATTACTCCGACAAACGTAATTTGCCAGCGTTGGATGCCACTTCAAAACTTGGTGTTCATCTGCGTTTCGGTACAATCAGTATCCGCGAAGCAACCCGAAAGGCAATCCAGTTTTCGGAAGTATTTTTAAACGAACTGATTTGGAGGAATTTTTTCAGTTCAATTTTATTTCATTTCCCACATGTCGAAAAAAGTGCATTCAAACCGAAATACGATTTTATTGAGTGGCGCAACAATGAAAAGGAATTTGAGTCGTGGTGCCGCGGAGAAACCGGTTATCCGCTTGTGGATGCAGGGATGCGTGAACTGAACGAAACCGGTTTTATGCACAATCGTGTACGAATGGTGACTGCCAGCTTTCTGACCAAACATTTGTTGATCGACTGGCGCTGGGGCGAAGCATATTTTGCAGAAAAACTGCTCGATTTTGATCTGGCTTCCAACAATGGAAACTGGCAGTGGGCAGCAGGTTGTGGTTGCGACGCTGCTCCATATTTCAGGGTTTTTAACCCCGAAGCGCAACAAAAAAAGTTTGATGAAAAAGCGGAATATATTTTGAAATGGGTGCCAGAATTTGGTACCATAAAATATCCACAGCCAATTGTTGACCATAAATTTGCAAGGGAAAGGGTTTTAAAAGTTTATCGTCAAGCCTTGGAAAAATCGTAAAACCTGCATATATGTAAATATTTCTTTACAAATATGCGCATATTTGTAAAGAAATATTTACAAATTTGCATATCATAACGAAAAACACATGAAAAAAAGGTTTTTATTTCATACAATCAAAAAATATATTGACCATAAAAATGCGTTGATTATTACCGGAATGCGGCAGGTCGGTAAAACTACTTTGATGAAGCAAATATACGATGAAGTTGAAGCTCCAAAATTATGGTTCGATTTCGACAACCCGCTTGATATGTTGCAATTTGAAGAAATTGATTACAATAAAATTTTTAGAAATCTTGAAAAATCGTTGAATTCATCAGGAAAAAGAATATATGTTTTTATTGATGAAATTCAGAATTTGCCCGAAATCACTAAAATAATTAAATACCATATTGATCATTTTAATGTTAAGTACGTTGTAACCGGCTCCTCGAATTATTACTTGAAAAACCTCTTCCCTGAATCATTGAGCGGACGGAAATTTTTGTTTGTTTTGCCGCCCTTGAGTTTTAGCGAATACCTTTATTTTCATGATAAACTTGAATTTGAGGAAGTTGCTGATGGTAATTTTTCATCTGTTTTAGAAAAACAAAGCCAATTTGAATATGAAAAACGAAGTATGGATTATGAAAATTACATTGAATTTGGCGGTTTCCCTGAGGTTGTTTTAACCAAAGATATTGAAACAAAAAAGGCTGTTTTAAAGAACATTTTTTCCTCTTTTTTCGAGAAAGACATAAAAATACTAACAGATATAAAAGATATCAGAGAACTGCGGGACTTGATTTTGCTGCTTGTGCCAAGAGCAGGAAATATTCTCGATATAACTAAACTTTCAGGCGAATTAGAAATAAATCGCGTTAAATTGTACAGTTATATTGAATTTTTGCAAGGAGTGTTTTTTTTGCAGTTGATACCAAAATTTTCAAAAAGTATTGATAAAACTATAGCCGGTGGTAGAAAAGTATATTTTGCCGATACTGGTATTTTGAATGTTATTGGAAAAGTAAACGATGGGCAATTGTTTGAAAATGCAATTGCAAACCAACTTAAAGAATTTGGCGACTTAAGTTTTTTCAATCAACGAAACACGGCGGAGATTGATTTTATTTTGAATAAAGAAATTGCTTTCGAGGTAAAAATTAATGCAACAGGAAAAGATTTAAAAAGAACAACTTATCTTGCAGAAAAAATCGGGATAAAGGAATCCTATTTAATCAGTCGAAAATATAACGAAACTGAAAAAACCATTTTCCCCATGTTTTTGTAAGGTTTGGTAGAAAATTGAAATTAATATAAATCAAAATATGAATTCAAGAGAACAATTTTTAAAGACGGTAAATCACCAGCAACCCAGCCGGATTGTGCTTGATCTTGGTGCCACGGCGGTTACGGGTATCCATGTACAAACCCTTTCGAAATTGCGCCGCCACTATGGGCTGCAACGAAAACCAATCCGTGTTATCGAACCTTTTCAGATGCTTGGAGAAGTTGATTGGGAGTTAATCGACTCAATTGGAATTGATGTAATTGGCGCCTGGGGGAAAAACAATATGTTTGGGTTCAACAACCATGCACCTTATAAAGAGTGGAAAACCCCTTGGGGACAGCGGGTTATGGTTCCTCGAAATTTCAATACAACAGCCGATGAAAAAGGCGATATATTGATGTACCCCGAAGGCGACACCTCAATTTCACCATCGGCACGGATGCCTAAAACGGGTTATTTCTTCGATGCAATAATTCGTCAAAAACCTATTATTGAGGAGGAATTGGATGTTGAAAATAACCTGGAAGAGTTTAGTTTGATAAGCGACTCCGATTTAGAACATTGGCGCATCGAAGTGGATAAAGCCTATTATTCAGGGAAAGCCGTAATTGCAGCGTTTGGCGGTACTGCCCTTGGCGACATTGCGCTCGTTCCCGGAATGAATTTGAGATCGCCAAAAGGAGTCCGCGATGTGGCCGGATGGTATATGAGTACTGTGATGCGCCCCGATTATATCAAATCAATTTACGAGCGGCAGGTTGAAATTGCAATAGAAAATTTAACACGAATTTTTGCGGTGGTTGGAAACAAAGTAAACGCCATGTTTATTTGCGGAACCGATTTCGGCACACAGGATTCTACTTTCTGTTCTCCGGAACAATTTGATGAAATGTGGTTGCCATATTATAGAAAAATCAACGATTGGATTCACGAAAATACGCAGTGGAAAACTTTCAAACACTCGTGTGGCGCGGTAGAAGGATTAATGGATCATTTCATCCGTGCCGGGTTTGATATCATCAACCCAGTTCAAATTAATGCCAAAGCAATGGATCCCTTGAAATTAAAACAAAGATATGGCCGCGACCTTGTTTTCTGGGGTGGTGGTGTGGATACACAAAAAATGTTGCCCTTTGGAAAGCCCGAAGAAGTGCGTGAACAAGTGCTCCGCACCTGCGAAATTTTCAACAAAGACGGTGGTTTTGTTTTTAATACTGTCCACAACATTCAGGCAAATGTGCCGGTTGAAAATGTGGTAGCCATGTTGGAAGCGATTCAGGAATTTAATGGGAAATAGTAATCTAAATCAATAAGAAATGAAAAAATCAATCTTGCTTCTTTTTGCAATCTTCATTGCAACAACAACTTTCGCCCAAAAATACCAGGCCAACTGGGAATCAATTAACAGTCGCCCAATTCCGCAGTGGTTCGAGGACGTGAAATTTGGGATTTTTATCCATTGGGGTGTTTATTCTGTTCCATCGTGGGCACCTGCCAATGCTGATATTGGCGTATATGCAAAATATGCCGAATGGTACTGGAAACGCATTATGGGCAACGAAAAAGCTGACAAACTTTTCCGTGATTACCACAATAAAATGTATGGCGAAGATTTCTATTATCAGGATTTTGCCTGCGATTTTAAAGCTGAACATTTTGAACCTGCAAAGTGGGCTGACGTTTTTAAACGATCGGGGGCAAAATATGTGGTGTTGACTTCAAAACACCACGAAGGTTTTACACTTTGGCCCAGTGAACAAAGCTGGAACTGGAACAGTGTTGACATTGGCCCGCACCGCGATTTATGCGGCGACCTAAGTAAAGCCGTTAAAAATGCCGGTTTGCACATGGGTTTTTATTACTCACTATACGAATGGTTTAACCCGCTCTACCACAATAACCTTGAAAAATATGTTGATGACCACATGATACCTCAAATGAAAGATTTGGTAACCCGCTATGAACCTGATATTTTATGGACCGACGGTGAATGGGATCACCCCAGTGAAGCATGGAAAAGTACCGAGTTTTTGGCGTGGTTGTATAATGAATCGTCTGTTAAAGAAACGATTTGTGTAAACGACCGTTGGGGAAAAGAAACCCGTGGTGTCGATGGCGGATATTTTACCACCGAATATGATTTGGTGCACGGAGGGAAAAGTGGTGAAATTGAAAAAGCATGGGAAGAGTGCCGCGGAATTGGTACTTCGTTTGGTTACAACCGCATCGAAGATTTGGGCAATTATATGAGTTCGGATGCGTTGGTTGACATGCTTATTGAAAAAGTAGCCGGCGGCGGTAATTTGCTGCTTGATATTGGACCAACTGCCGATGGATTGATCCCTGTAATCCAACAACAACGCCTGCTCGATATTGGAAACTGGCTCGACATTAACGGCGAAGCCATTTACGATACCCGCAAATGGGAAGGCGCAAAAGAAAATAAAACTGAAAATGTATTCTTTACCAAAAAAGGAAACGATTTGTATGTGCATTGTACCAAATTCCCAACGAAACCCATCGAAGTAAAAGGAATAAAAGGAGCGGCAAAAGTTACCATGTTGGGCGTTAATGAAAAAGTGAGTTACAAAAAATTAGGAAGTACACTTAAGATAAATGTTCCACAAGTTTCGCCTGTAAATAACCCGAGCGATTTTGCATGGGTTTTTAGGGTTGAGGGGGCGTTTTAAGTAAGGATTGATTGTTTTTTTTTATAGCTGAATTCCCACTTAAACCAATGCTTAAATTTATTTATCTTCTTCAAAAGAAATTAAATTTGATATATTTATCGGAAATAAAAAAAGTACCAACTAAATTGAGAGAAATGGTTTTCGACCAAAAATAAATTATTCTTTAAAATTAATAACAACAATGAACAAGACACAACAATTTTTAAAAGCACACAAATTGTCGGCAGCAGAACTTGATTTGCAATCACTTACCGACGATTTTATTTCGGAAATGAAAAACGGGCTCGAAGGGAAAGCGGGTTCATTAATGATGCTACCAACGTATATTGGCGCCGAAGGGAAAATCAAACCCAACCAGCCTGTAGTTGCAATTGATGCAGGGGGCACAAATTTCAGGGCAGTAAAAATGTCGTTCGATGATAAACTAAATTTAGTTACTGAAAACCTTCAGCAGCGTAAAATGCCTGCAATCGATGAGGAATTGTCGAACAAAGAGTTTTTTGCCACGCTGGCTGCCTATTTAACTGAGTATAAAAATGTATCTGACAAAATAGGATTTTGTTTTTCGTATGCCGTAGAAATTTACCCCAACAAAGACGGAAAACTTTTGGAATGGAGTAAAGAGGTAAAAGCACCGGAAGTAATCGGGCAAATGGTAGGGAAAAATCTGCTCCAGGCCATGGGTACGCCAAAAAAACATATTGTTTTGATGAATGATACAGTTTCGACATTGCTGGCCGGACAAGCCGCCACTGCCGGAAGGGAATTTGATACCTACCTTGGATTTATTCTCGGAACAGGTACTAATGCATGCTATATTGAGCAAAACGTCAACATTACAAAAACAGAGGGCCTCGACAAAAAGGGAAGCCAAATCATTAACATTGAGACGGGCAATTTTAATAAAATGCCACGCACCGATATCGACGTTGCTTTTGACAATACAACAAAATTACCAGGTCGTTACACTTTCGAAAAAATGATTGCGGGTGGTTATTTTGGCGGACTGTGTTCAACTGCTTTGAGAATGGCGGCGGCTGAAGAAGTTTTCAGTGCCGATACCAAAGTAAACATGAAAAACATGGGCGAACTAACGTCAGAAGAGGTAAATAAATTTGTTAGTTGCATCGACTTGAAAGCAAATGTGCTGTCAGACATTCTGGTCAGCAAGGAAGATAAAGAGGCTGCCGCCGTGATTATCAATGCTTTTATTGAACGCGCTGCCAAATTGGTTGCCGCCAGTCTTGCCGCGGTTGTTTTGAAAACCGGCAAAGCAAAAACAGCTGACAAACCGATTTTAATGACAATAGAAGGCACAACCTTTTACAAAATGAACAACTTCAGGATTATGTTCGAAGCATTCCTTCAAGGATTCTTTTCGGGTAAAAATCGCAGGTTCTATGAAATTGTTGAGGTACCAAATTCAAGTTTAATTGGTGCTGGTATTGCTGCTATTATGAACTAATACATCCTCTCCCAACCTTCCACCAATTGGTGGGGTGGAGAGGAGCAGGAAAGGGAGCAATTAAGTTTCGTGTTTTGGCGTTTTAGTGGCAAAATATTTTGCTGGTAAAGCATTGAAACACGAAACTTTTCTTTTCAACAAAATGCTTTTCGGTCTTGATAATTGAATCTATTCGTCTTATATCTATTTGTCCCATATCTAATTGCCTTGCATCTAACAATCTAAACCAATGAAAAACCTAATTGTCCTTTTAACTTTCCTGTTAATTTCAATCACAATTTTTGCACAATACGAAGGTAAAATTATCAACCTCAATGGTCAGTGGGATTTTGACCAGACTACCGATGCATTTCCTCCTCAAAAATTTACACGGAAATGTCCTGTCCCGGGGTTAATTCATTTAGCAGAACCAAAAATTGAAGCTTATGACAAGCTTTTCAAACGCCCCGACCAGGTTTTGGCTGACGAAGCTTACGACTATCGAAAATTACAATATGAACCAAAATATAGCTGGTATAAAAAAGTAGTAAATGTTCCTGCCGATTTGAAGGGCAGCGAAGCAATGCTTTCCATCCTGAAAAGTAAATATGTAACCCAGGTTTATATCAACGGGAAAGATGTCGGTCAGTCGATTTCATGCTACACGCCCATCGATTTTAAAGTTACAAACGCGTTGAAATATGGAACCGACAACGAAATTTTAATTCGGGTAGGTGAACGGATTTGGTTGCCTCCAAGTGCAGCAGGTAGCACCGACAAAGAAAAAGTAAATTACATTCCGGGCATTTGGGACGACGTATTTCTTTCG
The DNA here is from genome assembly GCA_038217255.1 of Bacteroidales bacterium. Taxonomy (GTDB): domain Bacteria; phylum Bacteroidota; class Bacteroidia; order Bacteroidales; family Prolixibacteraceae; genus Draconibacterium. The sequence continues at coordinate 7,041 of JBBQPP010000174.1, forward strand.
TTTTCAGGCAAACAGAAAATCCTTAAAAACCTGATTTTACCTTCAGTAAAAAACAAAAATGTAACCGTAAAACTTTTAGTCAGAAGTTTTTACCCGCAACAAGTAATGTATGGCGATCAAATGATTGACACGATAAGAGGAGAAATCAGGATAAAAGAAAAAAACACTGGAAAACAAATTGCCAATGCTGTTGCTTTTGGTGAAACCGATCGCGATAATGAAACTCAACTTGAGATTGAAATCCCCATAAATAATTTTGAAAAATGGTCGCCTGAAAATCCCTTTTTATATGAAGCAGAAATCAGGTTATTTGATGGCGAAAAGTTGTCGGATATAGTTACTAAAAAATTCGGAATGCGTGATTTTGAACGTCGTGGGAAGTTTTTCTATCTGAATAACGAAAAATATTATTTGCGGGGAAGCAACATTACCCTCCATCGTTTTTTCGAAGATCCCGACTGTCTGTCACTGCCCTGGAACCGCGAATGGGTGAAGAAAATGCTGATTGACGACCCAAAAGCCATCGACT
>JBBQPP010000175.1:0-7524 GCA_038217255.1 Bacteroidales bacterium
TGCACCACCAGTCGCTGGTGTTTCGACACCAAAAACCTGAAAGCATTGCTGTTACCGTTTAAAATTTGCTGTACAATATCCCCGTCATTCATAGCTACCACATCTGACTGTGCAACACAAAAAAATGTTGCAACAAGGTACAATTATTTTTTTCGGGCAGGTGGCGGGGATATTGGATATTTCTCAAGATCACGGCCTTGGAAACCCGATAGCTATCGGGTCCGTGTCCCATATTAACAACAATAAAGCTTATTTAACAATTGTTCTGAAATATTTTTCAGAACTTGCAGTTGAAAAATCAAAAGGCATAATTTTTGTTAAACAAAAAAACCTATTTTATCAACCAATTTGAATAAACCATGAACAAAAAAATTTTACTAATATCTGCTGCCATAATCGCAGTTTTGCTTTTGGCATTTTTTGTTTTTTCGCGGCCAAAAAACACAAGTTCAGCACTTACCACGACTGTTTTGCGTGGGCCATTCGAAGTGCTCGTTTATTCAACAGGGCAACTTGAATCGGAAAATTCCGACAATATTATGATTCCCGAACGGATGAATGATCGGCAAATCCGCATTTCACAGTTGACAATTACAGATATAGTTGACGAAGGCACCTACGTGAAAGAGGGCGATTACGTGGCAACACTTGACCACCAGGCCGTTGAAGAGCAAAGAAAACTTGCCCTCGATGATTTGGAGCGTACACTTTCAGAATATGAAGACAGCAAAATCGACTCGAATTTAACTTTAAGCAACCAACGCGATTTAATTGTAAACGCCAGTTTGGATCTAGAAGAAAAAGAGATTGCTGTTCAAGAATCGGCGTTTGAGGCACCTTCTGTACAACGAAAAGGGGAAATGGATCTCGACAAGGCCAAACGCAAACTTGACCAGGTAAAAGCCGCCTATGAATTGATAACTCTGCAGGAAACAAATAAGGTAACCCGCAGATTTATTAACTATAAGCAAGTGCGCGAACGTGTTGATGCGCTAAACCAATTGATTGATGCATTGATTATTTATTCGCCACGCGATGGTATTATTTCATATTTCCAATATCCATATGGCGGCACAGTAAAGACCGGATCGCGCGTTTCACAGTGGAACCCAATTATCGCCACTTTCCCCGACATGAACAATCTAGTAACTAAAACATTCATCAATGAAATCGATATCTCGCTTATCAAAAAAGGTCAAAAAGTGAAAGTTGGAATTGATGCATTTCCCGAAAAAGAGCTTACCGGCGAAGTGGCTTCCGTGGCTAATATGGGGCAGTTGATGCCCAACAGCGATGCAAAGGTTTTCGAAATAAAAATAAAAGTCAACGGTTCCGACCCAGAACTGAAACCGGCCATGACAACAAGCAACACAATTCAGACCAACGCATTTAAAGACACGCTTTTTGTACCTATCGAATCGGTATTTACAAACGACAGCCTTTCGTTTGTGTATTTGGCCGATGGAAAAAATACAAAGCAAATCATTGAGCCAGGCGCGGAAAACGAAAACTTTGTAGTTGTTCGGCAAGGTTTGGTGGAAGGTCAGCAAATATATCTTACAGAACCAGAAAATGCGGAAGGATTCGCGCTTGTCGGGTTGGAAATCTACAATGACATAAGGCGCAAAAACGAGGAGGAAAAAGCTAAAAAAGCGGCAGAGGAGGAAAAGCGCCAAATGGAACAAAAACCTATGGCTTTGCCTACAGGAAATAAAATGCCAAGCGGATCAGGCGCAGCAGTCATTAGCAAATAATCCTTTAAACCTCTATAAAATGTTCATTAAAAGATATTTACACGACATTCAGATTGCAGTTGAAGCAATTATTGCCAACCGCGTTAAATCGATACTTACTGCACTTGGGATTATTTTTGGGGTTGCTGCCGTAATTAGTATGCTCGCTATAGGAAACGGCGCTGAACAGGAAATCCTTGAACAGATTAAATTAGTAGGTGTAAACAACATAGTGATAACACCAAGTACCTTTTCTGTCAACGAAAACACTTCGACCAGCAACAACGAAAACAACGGCAAACCCGGAGGAAAGAAATTCTCTAAGGGACTGACACTTCTCGATGTTCATGCTATAAAACAAGTGCTACCAACTATCGAAAAAATATCCCCTGTGATTTCATTCAACTACTCGGCTTTGCTCGACGGAATCAGCAAACCGGTTGTTTTGGAGGGAATTGAAAATAGCTATTTCGATTTGTTTAACATGCAATTGGCGAGCGGCAACCGTTTTAATGACGTTCAAACAGGAAAAGGCCTGCCGGTTTGTGTTATCGGGAACAACATAAAAACACAGTTTTTCAGGCAAGATGACCCTATTGGGAAATACATAAAATGCGGTCAAATCTGGCTTAAAATTGTTGGCGTAATCGAACAACGTGATTTTACCGCAACAGCTTCTGATGAATTGGGAATCAGTAGTTCTGACAACAAAATATTTATTCCTGTGGAAACCATGCTGCTAAGGTTTAAAAACCGTTCACTTTTGCGGGCCGATGAAATTGCAAAAGCCAACCAACGCGCGGGCGGCGGAGGAATGGTTGTAATTTATGGTGGCGCTGAGCAGGAGGAAGACAAAGGCGATACCGACCCGAACCTCAATCAATTGGATAAAATAATTGTTCAGGTAAAAGAAACCGAACAACTTGGTAATTCCGCCAATCTGATAAAAAGAATGTTACTTCGCCGCCACTCAGAATTGTATGATTTTGAAGTAACAATACCTGAACTTCTGCTAAAACAACAGCAAAAAACAAAAAATATTTTTAACGTGGTTTTGGGTGCGATTGCCGGGATTTCGCTTATAGTTGGTGGAATCGGGATTATGAATATCATGCTGGCATCGGTAATGGAGCGCATCCGCGAAATTGGTGTACGGCAGGCAGTTGGGGCAAAACAAAAAGATATTATTGCGCAGTTTCTTGCCGAATCAACTTTAATCAGTTTAACCGGCGGGATAATTGGGATTATACTCGGGATTGTACTTTCGAAAGTGATTACAGCCGTTTTCGATATAAAAACAATCGTTTCATTTTTTAGTATTTTTATTGCTTTTGGGGTTTCGGTAATCGTTGGTATCACTTTTGGCTATCTCCCGGCCAAAAAGGCTTCCGAAAACGACCCTGTAGTTTCTTTGCGTTCATAAACCAAAACAACCAATTTCAAATGAGAAATATAATTATCAGCTTTTTTATTATTGCAAGCTTTTCCTTTAAAATAAAAGCGCAGGAAAACATTCAATTGAGTTTGCCGGATGTTATCGAAATTGCCTCGAAGCAATCAATCGATGCTTTTAGGAATAAAAACATGTATCTGGCCAGTTACTGGGAATACAGGTTTTACCAGGCCGAACGGCGACCCGGCATTTCGCTGAGCACCAATCCGCTCGATTATAACAGTTTCCTTAAAAAAGAGTATAATTTCGAAACTAACGAAGATGAATTTCGCCTGAGGGAATACTTGAACTCCGATATTGGCATTAATGCTTTTCAAAATATTGGATTGACCGGTGGGCAATTGTTTGTGCGCTCAGATTTGGAAATGGTTAAAAATCTGGCAGGCGACAAAAACACTTCTTTTTCTGCAACACCTTTTAGCATTGGTTATTCGCAGGAATTAAACGGTTATAACGAGTTGAAATGGAAATCGAAAATCGAACCGCTGAAATTTGAAAAAGCAAAAAAAGAGTTTATCCAGGATGTAGAAGATTTGCGGATTAAATCAACATTCCGGTTTTTTGAGTTGATTACCGCACAAATTCAAAAAGGGATTGCCATAACAAATTATGCAAATGCTGACACTTTATATAAAATCGGGATGGGCCGTTTTCAGGTTGGAACGGTTACCCAGGATGAATTACTAAAACTTGAGTTGAGCTATCTGAATGCTGAACAGGCGTTGAGCATGGCGCAATTGGAAGAAAAAAGGGCACAGGCAAGTTTGAATTCATTTTTGGGTTTTGAAAAAAACGTAGAAATTGAATGTATTGTCCCCAGTGAAATACCCGAACTGCAAATCAAACCGGATATTGCTCTTTCACAGGCCATACAAAATAATCCGGAAATGATAAACCATCAGCAACTAAAATTACAACAGGACCAAAATGTAAAAAGGATAAAATCGGAAACAGGTTTGAACACCTCTCTTTTTGCCATGTATGGTCGGAGCCGAACATCGGAGTATTTTAAAGATGTTTACAATCAGCCCGATAAAAGCCAGCGGTTTAGCGTGGGATTGAATGTGCCAATCGTTGACTGGGGACGCACAAAAGGCCGCGTTTCAATGGCCGAATCGAACCGGGAAGTGGCGCTGGCAACAATAAAACAGGAACGTATCGATTTTGAAATGGATATTTTTCAAAGTGTGATGGAATTCAATTTGCAGGCAAGCCAGGTGAAAAATTCGGCAAAAGCCGATACCGTGGCGCAATTGGGTTACAATGTTACTTTCCAACGTTTCCTTATCGGGAAAATTGATGTTATCAAACTGAATATTGCCAGCACCGACCAGGAAACTGCACGGATTTCGTACCTCAACCGTTTGCGCGACTACTGGACCTCCTATTTCAGGTTGCGCAGTTTGACGCTTTTCGATTTTGAAAACAATACTCCGCTACAAGTTAATTATGACAGAATTTTAGAGAAATAAACAATGGTAAAAAACAGAAAATATCTATTTATTGGAGGAGCAGTGTTGATTGCAATTGTTGTTTCGGCGATTGTTTATTTTACCGCTTCAACAACTAAAAACCCAAAATATTACGAAGTTAAAAAGGGGAATTTTGAAGCTGTGCTGTCATGCAAAGGTGAAATATACGGATTGGTGGCAACAGTTATTCGTGCGCCAAAAATTTTAGGCGACAGAGATCTGCGACTTTGGCAGATGAAGATATTGGATTTGGCACAGGATGGGAAAAATGTTAAAAAGGGCGAATTTATAGTTCAGTTGGATGAAAGCATGGTAATGTCGGGGATGCGTGAGGAAGAACAAAATTTGGAAAAAGAGATGGCCGACCTGAACAATGCAAAAATTGACAGCGCTGTTGCTTTGACAAACATGCGTGAAGAGATTAAAAATGCTTTGCTCGATTTGGAATATAATAAAATCGACCTTGAACAATCGGTTTATGAATCGGGAGCTTACCAACGTAAAGCGCAAATGACCTATCAAAAAGCAGAGAACCTTATAGCAAAAAAACGCAGGGATTATAAACTCGAACAAAATAGGTTGAAAATGCGGGTGCGCAGATCTGCCGATGATGTTGACAGAAGCAACGAAAAGATTGAAAAATTTAAAGAAGCCATGAAAGCTGCCAGAATTACAGCACCCGAAGATGGTATTGTGATTTTTGGCAAAAACTGGGATGGCAAAAAATACAGCAAAGACGATAATGTATCGACCTACGAATTTGCCCCACCAATTGCTTCGCTACCCGATATGTCAAAAGTGATTTCGGAGATTTATGTCAAAGAGATTGACATTTCCAAAATAAAAGTTGGCGACAGTGTGCGTGTATCTTTTGATGCTTTAGAAGGGACTTTAATTAAGGGCAGTATAAAATCTATTGCTCGTGTTGGTGAAAGCCACAAGGATTTCGATATGAAAGCATTCAAAGTTATAATCCATCTGGAACATACCGACGAGGGCTTAAAACCAGCAATGACAAGCAATAACGAAATTATTCTTGCAAATGCCGGCAATGTGATTTCGGTTCCGTTGATTTCGGTTTTTAAAGAAAACGGGACAAAATATGTTTATCTGAAAACGCCCGACAGCATCAAAAAACAGGAAATAAAAACCGGTTTTGAAAACGACCTGTCAGTTTTGGTTGAAGAAGGATTAAAAGAAGGCGATTTGGTGCTTTTGGAACAGCCGGTAAAACCTGTTGAAGTGGCGGAAAATAAGTAAAAAAGAAAATATCCAATCAACTCAACACATACAGGAACTTGCACCCTCCCAGTGTAGTTCGCGGCATACACATAAAAATAAAAACGGAAGAGCTTTCGCTCTCCCGTTTTTATTATATTTCATCAGTTTTGATTGACTATTACATCAAATGGAATAGTCTACCAATTTTATTACTTGTTCTGTACCATATTTGAGTTGGCATCAATCTCCCTTTGCGGAATCATGAACATCCACTTGGGATTAACACTGGGTTTATCCTGTTTAAAACCGTCCAAATAAAGGTCGGGATCTGCACCTGAACCTGTCAGGTCAAGAGCCTCATCATTTCTTAACATATCGAACCAGCGATGTCCTTCCAGGAATAATTCAATTCTCCTTTGCACAAGAATTTCATCGACAAGTGCCTGTCCCGTATTGGTTGATTTTGCATATCCTGAATCCCTCTCAGAAACTAAAGCAAACAATACATTTTGGGCTTCTGCATTCCCCTGGCGAGCCAGGGCTTCTGCTTCTATCAGATACATTTCTGAAGCCCTCATGTGAATTACATCCATTGGAGAAGTAGTAGGCCCGTCAGATTGTAACAATTTTATGTGCAGATAAGGAACCATATTGTGGCTGCTCCCATTATTGACAATTCCTCTGTATTCTTTCACTGCTGCAGTATAATCGTCTTTACTTGCATACCTACCCGCATTGACTCCTTTATCCCAGGCGCTAAGTGTACTTGGGCAATCTTTCAGAAACAAATCTTTGCGATAATCAGTATCCGAGATCAGGTCGTATAACTTATGATTTATAAATTTAGGGTTACTTCTGTTCTGCGAACCATTAAAGTTGTTTGATGTATAATAAAAGTAGGAATAAAAATAGGCAGTTTGATCTGTAATCATTTTAGAACCCCACATCCACTCTGGATTGTCAACTGAATTAAATCCTGATTTGTATTCGGATTCGCTCATTAACGGATATCCCTGACGGGCTTCATTAGCAAATTTTGCTGCATTTGCCCAGTCGCCAATGGTTAAATATACCCGTGCTGCAATACCTTTTGCCACATCTATATTCAAATGCGACAAATCAGCTCTTTCCGTAGCATCCGCAAAGTGGGCGATAGCATCATTAAGATCAGTTTTAATCTGGTCATAAACCTCTTGAACCGTATTTCGCGCCAATCCTTTATAAGGAAGTTCGGTAGCAAGCATTATAGGTACGCCCAAATCCGAAGTTGGAGTGCCAATCATATAAGCTTTGGCAAAAAGACGGACTAAGTTAAAATGGCCCCAAGCCCTGTAAGCATAAGCTTGCCCCAATACATTATGCAATTCATCCGACATTTGCATTCCCTCGGCGGCATTTATAATATTGTTGGCCGACCCGATAATGTTGTAATAAAACCACCAGGCATATTCCACATCATCCCGGGTGGAACTTGTATGCGTTTGCCATTGCAACATAGCTCTAAACCAACCATTACCTGCAGTAGAATGTAAGGCATCGCCTGCTGCATACTCTGCCATAGGTATCAAATATTCCTGTCCGGCATAATTGCTGATTTGTCCATTTTGTGCGTATAAGGAACGGTGCATACCGTTAATGGCCAGCA
>JBBQPP010000176.1:0-7519 GCA_038217255.1 Bacteroidales bacterium
TTCCATAATGAGGTTTATTTAAGCATTATTCAATAATTCGAAGAGATTACCAAAAATCTCCACAAACAATTTACGACAAAAAAGTATTTATTTGGAGATGTATCGATTTCTTTTAACAAATTTTAATTATTGAGACAGAAACTTGAGGATTGATATTGATTTGGAATTTAATGGATATTAGACTGCACAGAATAGAGGGATAAATTGATTATTACTTTGAAAAACTAATTTATAACAGGTTATTTAATTCAACCTAATTTATTAGAGGCTTTTTTACAGTAAAAAAGTCGGACGCTTTTTTTTACTCTTTTTTTGTAAGGAGAGATTTGAACGTAATTTATTTAAAAAGACCATTGAGGCGACTGACTCATTTGCCTCATGCTTTTTAAAATAATATTTTTCTATATACTCATTTTGGAAACAATTTACAAACCCGTCAATCCAGGTTAGTATCTTATTTCAATATAAAACAAGCTTTTATCTACCCGGCAAATACAACTATTTATTATGTAAGTAATTCGGGCAACGATGCAAATCCCGGAACTAAAGAAAGCCAGCCTTGAAAATCATTATCAAAAGTTAACAGTTTTACCCCAAAAGTGGGTGACCAGATACTTATTAATGAGCCGCATTGGTACGGAACGGTATGCTGGATTATATGGTAGTTGCATCTGTGTTACTATCTTATTATGTCACTGACCATCTAACCGATTTTAGAATATCTGATTTTGTTACAATATTAATTTATTAAAAGCCGAAACTCCATACAATTAAATTGGCTAAAACATAAATATTTTCAAAAAATGAAAGAAAATTTACTAACTTGACAAAAGATTTGATTTATTAAACCTTTAAAACTTCAACCATTGGGTTGGATGCATATTAGCATGAAAAAAATATTGGCAATTGATGACAACGAGTTGAACCTTAAACTTCTATTTCAGATTGTAAAAAAGTATTATCCGGAATTCCAGTTTTTAAAAGCCAGTAATGGAACAATCGGTCTTGAAATTGCCAGGAATGAGATTCCTGAAATCATTTTACTTGATATTTTAATGCCAGGGTTGAATGGTTTCGAAGTTTGTGAAATTCTAAAAAAAGATTCGAATACAAGTCACATACCTATTCTCATGATTTCAGCACTTGGGAATAATTCAGAGGAACGTACAAAGGGTTTAAATGCAGGTGCTGACGCATTTGTTTCCAAACCATTTGCGGTGAGCGAACTACAAGCCCAGATAAATGTAATGCTCAGAATTAAAGGTGTTGAAGATTTGCTTAGGAAAAGGAACGAAAGATTGGAGCTTTCAATTCAGGCCGAAACCAGCAGGTATTTGAAGGAAGAAGAAAGAACAATCCAAATTTCGGAACATGCAAGGCAGTTTTATTGGGAGACAGACAGTAAAGGCGAAATTGTGTATGTCAGTCCGGTAATAAAATCAATATTAAGAATTAATCCCCTTGATATTATAGGTAAAATAAACTTTGTTAAACTTTTTCAAACAGATACTAAAAACAGTCATATCAAGTTAACTCAGGATTCAGCAATCAAAGAAGCGGAAATTGAACTAAAAGTTGGCAGCTCAACATTATGGCTCACTTTCAGCAGTTTTCCATTTTTCGAAAACAATGGGAAATATGCAGGAACGCGTGGAATTTGTTTTGACATTACCAAACGTAAAATAGCTGATTTGGCTCTTTTGAAAAATATGAAAAGAATTCAGCAATATCAAAAAATACTCAAAAAAGTTAATATTGAAATTACCACAATCGAAGAACGCGAAAGACGCAGGATTGCTGAATATTTGCACGATAGTCTTGGGCAAACTCTGTCTTTGGCTTTCCTAAAATTATCTTCAATCGATAACCAGGATTTTAATCCTGAGGTGCGTAAACAAATAGATGAAATATATATCCTACTTACAAAGGCAATCAATGAATCAAGAGTTTTAACGTACGATTTGAGCCCGCCAATTTTATATGAACTTGGATTAACACCAACTTTTAAATGGCGACTTGAACAGCTTAATACTATAAATAATATTGTCACTCAACTTAAGGGGGAAGAAATAAATATTACTGTCAAAAAAGAAATTACAATCTTTGTATATCGGATTGTAAATGAACTTTTACAGAATGTTTTGAAACATGCACAGGCCACTGAAATTATTCTGGAAATTGCTGAAAAAAAGAATATGTATCTCATTTCAGTAAAAGATAACGGGGTTGGTTTCAGAAAAGATATACTTAGCCAAAAGGAAAAACCGGATGGTTTTGGGTTAATCAGTATTAAGGAACGGCTTGAAAGTTTTAAAGGGCATATGTATATAAAATCAAAACCAGGTGTCGGGACTTCCGCCACCATTGAAATACCTAAAGCAAACAACTAAAAAACAAAATCTCATGAAAATTAAAGTTTTAATTGTGGATGACCACCAGTTATTTAGAGAAGGAGTTGTAACCTTGCTTTTTTCTGCAGAAAACATTGAGGTTATTGCTCAGGCTGAGGACGGACTGGATGCTATTGAAAAAGTTAAACATTTTAAACCCGATGTTGTGCTACTTGATATCGCAATGCCACGAATGAACGGGATTGAAGCCACAAAAAAAATTAAGGCACAGATGCCCGAAATCAAAATAGTTATTTTATCAATGCATTTGGAAAAGGAATATGTAAAGGGAGTTCTGGAAGCAGGTGCTGATGGGTATTTAGTGAAAAATTGCACTTATTTGCAGCTAACCGATGCCATCCAAACGGTATATAGTGGTAAAAAATATCTTAGTCAGGATATTACAGATCAGGTTATCAACGGATACCTTGCACCTTCGACTTCAGGTGAAATCGATTATGAAAAATTATCGGAACGTGAAAAAGAAATTTTCATGCTTTTTACTGAAGGTAAATCAACACGTGAAATTGGTGAAGTTTTATTCATAAGCGTAAAAACCGTAAACACGCACAAACAAAATATTTTCGAGAAACTCCAGTTAAAATCAAATACTGATATTGTTAAATACGCATTGAGAAATGGGTTGATTCATCTTGATTAAGAAACTGAGGTAAAATATAAATAGTTATATATTTTCTCGTTAATTACACGAGAATTTCCTTAGCTGCTTAATATTCTTTTTTTATGATTTCGAAATAATCCTATATATAAAGCCAACACTAAAGCTCAGATAACTTTTTTCATGATTTAAAGTTAATGTTAGTCCGGCTGAAAATCTGAATACGTCGTTTATCGGAAACTCAAATTTTGAATTGACAACAAAACTGAAATCTTTTGTGCTTACCAATCCGTTTTTAACAAAACCGTTTGAATTTTTGTCCGGTTGCTCATTCATCTAATTCATCATTACCGATATACCTTTACAAAAACAATTTACATAACGCTAATTTTTTTCTTTTCAGTATTTCCAATAATAGTTATTTTAGCCATGCAAAAACCAAATTATGAATTACACCTTACTTGACTTCCTTACATTGATTGGTGCTTTGGGATTATTCCTTTACGGGATGAAACTGATGAGCGAAGCACTGCAAAAAGTTGCAGGCAGCAAGCTCAGGAACTTTTTGGCAGCCATGACTTCCAACCGTGTTACAGGAGTAATAACAGGATTGTCAATCACTGCAATCATTCAATCATCGAGCGCAACCACAGTAATGATTGTAAGTTTTGTAAATGCTGGCTTGCTTACACTTACTGAATCGGCAGGGGTAATTATGGGCGCAAACATGGGGACAACCGTTACTGCCTGGATTATTTCAATTCTTGGATTTAAGGTTAAAATGAGCATTTTGGCATATCCGATAATCGGCATTGGATTTCCTTTAATTTTCTCTAAAAAAACCCGAAATCAATCGTGGGGTGAAGTTCTGGTTGGTTTTGCATTACTGTTTATTGGTTTGGAAAGTTTAAAATCGAGCGTACCCAATATTGGTGATAACCCCGAAATGCTTGAGTTCCTGAAAAACTTTACAGGAATGGGGTTAGGCTCAACGCTTATTTTTCTTTTAATCGGGACTTTGCTAACTGTGGTAATACAATCATCAAGCGCCACAATGGCTTTAACGCTGGTGATGTGTAACAACGGATGGATTAGCTTTGAAAGTGCCGCTGCAATGGTTCTGGGCGAAAATATTGGCACCACAATTACTGCAAATCTTGCGGCAGTGGTTGCAAATGCCTCGGCAAAACGTGCTGCTCGACTTCATTTTTTGTTTAATGTAATTGGCGTAATTTGGGTGATTTCGGTTCTTCCGTTTTTTTTAAAAGGGGTTGATTCGTTAACGCAATATTTTTCAGGAAAATCGGCTTTTACAGATGCTGGATCTGTTCCAATTGCGTTATCTCTTTTCCACACTTTATTTAATGTTTTTAATGTTTTGCTCCAGATTTGGTTTATAAAATATTTGGTGATTCTGGTACAGAAAATTGTTCCGGAAAAAGAAGACGAACAGGAATTCAAACTGAAATATATTAAGTTTGGAATGCTCAGTACAAGCGAATTGTCTATACTTCAGGCTAAAAAGGAAATTATTGTTTACGCCCAGCAAACAAAAAAACTTTTCAACCGACTGAAAAATATGCTCAACGAAACCAACGACCGCAAATTTCAGAAACAATTTGACAAAATTGAAACAGGCGAAGATAAAAGCGATGAAATGGAAGTGTCGATTGCAAGGTACCTGACCAAAGTTGCAGAAGGGGAATTAAGCAAGGAATCATCAAAAGGAATCAGTGCAATGCTTCGAATTATCGACGAAATTGAAAGTGTTGGAGATTCGTGTTTAAATATTTCCCGCGCAATGTTACGTGCCCGGGACAAGGACAAAAACCTAACCCCTGAAATGAAAAAAAATATCCTTGAGATGTTTGCATTGGTTGAAAAGGCTTTGGAAGTTATGATTGAAAACCTGAACAAGCAATATAAAGAAGTAGATAGGAAAGGAACCGAAAGTATCGAAAAGAAAATAAACGAATTCAGGAACAAGCTCCGCAGCCAGCATGTGCATGATATTGAAAATGAAATTTATCCATATCAAATAGGGACGCTTTACAAAGATATATTCTCGGAATCGGAAAAAATTGGCGATTATATTTACGATGTATCTATGTCAATAGTTGATTCGGTAGTTTAAGTAGTTGCGGGTGAGAGTTGCTAATGGATGAAACTCTGCAATTCCTAATCCAGCAACTTCAAAATATATAACTTTGTTTTAGCAGAAAAAACTGATAATGATTTTCAAAGAAAAACTTGTGCATGGTACATTGATAAAACGCTACAAACGTTTTTTGGCAGACATTAAGTTGGATGACGGAACTGTGGTTGTAGTTCACTGCACCAATTCCGGTTCGATGAAAAGTTGTCTCGAAAATGGAGCCGAAGTTTATTTAACCCCAGAAAATGACCCAAAACGCAGGACTAAATTCACATGGGAAATGATAAAAATAAATGGCGATTGGATTGGCATCAACACTGGGAATCCAAATAAACTTGCCTTTGAGGCAATTTATGCCGGAACAATTCATGAATTGACGGGATACACGATGGTTAAAAGAGAAGTAACATTTGGTGATTCACGCTTCGATGTTTTTGCTGAGAACGAAAAAGAAAAGTGTTTTGTTGAAGTTAAAAATGTTACCTTAAAAGAAGGGAAATACGCACTTTTTCCTGATTCAGTTACTACCCGTGGTCAGAAACACCTGAAAACCCTGATGGATGTTAAAGCCGCCGGAATACGCGCTGTTATGTTATACATTATTCAACGCAGCGATGTTGAGGTTTTTGCACCTGCCTTTGAAATCGATCCTGGTTATGCAAAAGCACTGGAAATTGCTATAAATGCTGGGGTTGAGGTGATTGCAATTCAGGCAAAAGTTACACCCGAAAAAATTGAGTTGGTCAGGAAAATACCTTTCGAAATATAAAAACAAAGACAAATGAGTGTCAATTAACTGCTATAGGCTTTGGCCAAATGTCAACAAGTTATTGTCCGGATCGAGAATTGAAAATTCTTTTTGTCCCCAGTGTTTTGATTCTAACTTTCCATTTGGATGTATGGCGATTTTATTTTCAAGTAAAGACTGATAAAATTTCTCAATATTGTCAGTTCTTATATAAACTTGACCATAGTTTTCTTTTGGGTCAAGTTCCTTAAATTCAAAAAAGTGGATTTGAATCCTGTCTTTGTCAACCATTAAATAACCATCAAAGTCAGCACTCCCAAATTCTTTAAAACCCAACGTATTTAGGTAGAATTCTTTCGTAATATTTTTATTACGCATCGGTAATTTTGGATTGATGTCAGTTAGCATTTATTCTTCTTTTTCTTTTATTTTTTCAAGATTTCCATTATATGAAATTGACTGGCGGTTTAAGCTCGAAACATTCAAACTTGTCGATCCGGTTACTGAAATGTGGAAAGAAAATTCAAGTCGATCGTTACCGTTTTTTACCGAAACTTGAACCAAATAACCATTTTTTGTTGTCTCAAAATCGCACGTTTCAAAAGGTTTGTTAAATATCATCGGGCTATCTGTGCCTCCATAACTCACAGAATATGCTACACCAAAAAATGGTAAATAGGAAAAAATTGAATCATTGGTAATTTTCACATCATATTCTGATGTCAAAATTATTGTCCTGCCCCGCATTGGGTTTACGCTATTCGCCTTAAAAACAAAAGTCTTACTTTCAACAATGCTTTTTACTTCTTCCATTTGCTCAGCCTTTTTTTCTGCCTTTAGTTCTTTTTTGCTTTTTTTCTCCTGCGCATTAATTGTAAATACCGAAAAAATTAAAATCGAAATAAACAATAGATTTTTCATAACACAAATTTTTAAAAATAATATTTTATACAAATATAACCCCATTTTGGCATTTTAGTTTAGGCAAAATTATTTATGAGAATGGCATTTAAAACACTATTTTAGTTGGCATTAAATATTAGTAATTCTTATATAAAACAAATTATAATGAAATACATTGGAGCTCATGTCAGTGCGGCAGGTGGGGTTGAAAATGCACCTCTAAATGCACATAAAATTGGGGCAACTGCATTTGCATTATTCACAAAAAACCAGCGGCAGTGGGTTGCAAATCCGTTAACTGCTGAAAATATTGATACCTTTAAAAGCAATTGCGAAAAATTCGGATTCAAACCATTTCAAATCCTTCCTCACGATAGCTATCTCATTAATTTGGGCCATCCTGAGAAAAGTGCACTTAAGAAATCGAGAGAGGCTTTCCTGGATGAAATGCAACGTTGTGAGCAACTGGGACTTGACAGGCTCAATTTTCATCCCGGCAACCATCTGAAACAGGTTTCGGAAGAGCAGTGTTTAACAACTATTTCTGAATCAATAAACTGGACACTTAATCAGACAAAAGGAGTTATAGCCGTAATCGAAAACACGGCTGGACAAGGAACAAACCTTGGTTTTTCATTTTATCAGTTGAAAAAAATAATTGATCGGGTTGATGACAAAAGCCGTGTGGGGGTTTGTATTGATAC
>JBBQPP010000177.1:0-7515 GCA_038217255.1 Bacteroidales bacterium
AAGTATCGTCATATACTTTCATCGAAAATTCATAAACGTAATTATTGCCCGTTTTTTTCATGCTGAAATCAGGAAAATGACTTGCATAGTTCACAACCCAACTATTTCCCCAATTTATTCCGTCTAAATCCTCAACCGTTAATTCATTAGTGGTTTCGCCATCGGAAGGTGCGTTTACACTAAAATGATATGAAAAAGCATTTTGAGCGTTTTCGGTGCCATTGTCAAAAACGTGGGCGCCTTTCGATCTGTCTTCATCAATAAAAATCTCAACCACATCATAGTTGGGATAACCTGATGGACCGTTGGTTGCAAAATTATAACCGTCGATAAATTTATCATCAATTATATCAACAAGGAAAAAGAGAAGATTTTCTGATTCACTCCAAACCACTTTAAATTTGCCTGTAAAATCTGACGAAGTTGGAACAGTTCCTTTCCAAGGCATCCAAACCTTATCGATAGCCTGCCATTCCACACCTGATTCATTCCAGCACATATCATTTCCAATACCATCTATTTGTGGTAAATCATTTAAATGTTGCACCTTAATTGTATCACTTTGGCCTGAAACATTTTGAATGTGGCCTATACTATTAAATAATATGTTTACAAGAACTAATTTTAAAAAGTTAAATTTCATAGTTCACTGTTAAAAATAAAAAACATAAAATTGTTTTCTATCAAGGTTTCCTTAACAAAACATTTTTGCATTGGAAGGGTTCAATTATTATAACAAGGCAATTTATGATTTCCCCCATAAGCCAAGATAAAAACTTTTTTTAAAATTTCATATTCCATTATTTAAATGAAAAAATAAAGTAGAAAAGATCTGAAGAAAAAAAGTTGAAGAAAATATTCATAAATGTATGGTAAAAGAAAAATCCCGGGGTCAATACCCCGGGATTCAAACTTAACCTAACTAAACCAAACTTATGAAAAAATGCAGCATGATGCTGCGAAGTATCATTTTTAATTCTAATGTAACTTTTTCAATTATTACAGTAAAAAATCTAATATTATAATAACAAACAACATGCCAGAATAGAAAATGGCATTTTATTTTAACAAAAATTCACAAACCCAACAGATTTACAATAAAATATTAAATCTTAAAAAATAGATATATTTGCCACATATTCGGAAAACAGAAAAAACAAAACAATTAAAACAATTCAATGAATAACATTCGCAACTTCTGCATCATCGCCCACATCGACCACGGGAAAAGCACTTTAGCAGACCGGCTACTTGAATTTACCCATACAATTGGGGAAAGGGATATGCATGCACAAGTACTAGACAATATGGATCTTGAACAGGAACGTGGGATTACAATAAAAAGTCATGCCATACAAATGGATTATTTGCATGAAGGCACTCAATATAAATTAAACCTCATTGACACACCCGGACATGTTGATTTTTCATACGAAGTCTCACGGTCGATTGCAGCATGCGAAGGTGCGCTGCTTATTATAGATGCCACACAAGGAATCCAGGCACAAACCATATCAAATTTATATCTCGCCATCGAAAACAACCTGGAAATTATTCCGGTGCTTAATAAAATGGATTTGGAAAATGCCATGCCTGAAGTCGTTGAAGAGCAAATCATAGACCTTGTTGGTTGCGACCACGAAGATATAATACATGCCAGTGGTAAAACGGGGATGGGTATTGAAACCATTCTCGATCGCATTATTAATAAAGTGCCTGCTCCCAAAGGCGATCCTGAAGCTCCTCTGCAAGCGCTTATTTTTGATTCTGTATTTAATTCATTCAGGGGGATTATCGCTTACTTCAAAATTGTAAATGGTGAAATCAGAAAAAGAGATTTGGTGAAATTTATGGCTACCAAAAAAGAGTATTTTGCCGAGGAAGTTGGGGTTTTAAAATTGGCTTTGTCTCCGCGCGATTACCTATCAACGGGAGATGTTGGTTACATTATATCGGGGATAAAAACTGCCAAAGAAGTAAAAGTTGGCGACACAATTACACATGTAAAAAATCCGTGTGCAAGCCGAATCGATGGTTTTGAAGAGGTAAAACCTATGGTGTTTGCAGGTATTTACCCGATTGATGCCGACGATTATGAAGATTTACGAAACGCAATGGATAAACTTCAGTTAAACGATGCTTCGCTGACATTTGAAGCCGAATCATCGGCTGCTCTTGGCTTTGGTTTCCGCTGCGGTTTTTTGGGTTTATTACATATGGAAATCATTCAGGAACGGTTGGAACGCGAATTCGATATGAATGTAATAACCACTGTTCCTAACGTTTCATACCTTGCCCATTTAACAGATGGATCAACAGTGACGGTTTATAATCCATCGGGAATGCCGGTTTCCACCACAATTGAGGAAATCGATGAACCGTACATTCGTGCAAATATCATTACCGCATCAGAATATATTGGCCAAATCATGAGTTTGTGCCTCGATAAAAGGGGAACGCTTGTCAACCAGCATTACCTAACAGCAGAAAGGGCTGAGTTGGTTTTTAATTTGCCATTAGGCGAAATTGTATTTGATTTTTATGATAAACTGAAAAGTATTTCACGTGGATACGCTTCATTTGACTACCACATAAGTGGCTATAAACCTGCCAAACTAGTAAGGCTTGACATACTTTTAAATGGTGAAATGGTGGATGCACTTTCCACTTTGATACATTTTGACAACGCCTACAATTTTGGCAGGCGTATGTGCGAAAAATTAAAAGAACTTATTCCAAGGCAACAATTCGATATTGCGATTCAAGCTGCAATTGGTGCAAAAATTATTGCACGTGAAACGGTAAAAGCCGTGCGGAAAGATGTTACCGCAAAATGTTACGGAGGTGATATTACACGTAAACGTAAATTGCTTGAAAAACAGAAAAAGGGTAAAAAACGGATGAAGCAAATCGGCAATGTTGAAGTACCGCAAAAAGCATTTTTAGCAGTATTGAAACTTGATTAGTGTGAAATTTAAATGAAAGCGGGAATTTATTCAAAAATGAAAAGATTCCCGCTTTTTTTGTGAAAAAATATTATAAAATCCAACTCCAAAACCGAACTTGGAGATTCAGGCTCCCTGCTCAAAATTACATTATCAGTTTATAACCTTTACCATGAACGTTGATAATTTCAACGCTTGGTTCATCCTTCAAATGTTTGCGAAGTTTTGTGATATAAACATCCATACTGCGGGCGTTGAAATAATTGTCATCAATCCAAATTGATCGCAATGCATAGTTTCTTTCAAGTATTTTGTTGGCATTTTGGCATAACAGTTTCAGCAAATCCGATTCTTTTGTTGTAAGTTTCACAACCACATCTCCTTGTGTCAGTGTTTGTTTCCTTGTATCAAAAGTGTAAATTCCAAGTGTGAAAACCGGTTGGGAATTTGCCTGGTTTTCCTGCGAAGTACGCCTGAGTATTGCTTCAATCCTCATGATCAATTCTTCCATGCTAAATGGTTTGGTGATATAGTCATCAGCCCCCAATTTAAAACCTTCCAGTACATCTTCTTTCATATTTTTAGCAGTAAGAAAAATAACAGGGATATCCGGATTTACTACCCGAATGTCTTTTGCAAGCGTAAATCCATCTTTTTTAGGCATCATGATGTCCAGTATGCATATATCATAATGTTCGCGCATAAATCCTTTGTATGCTGCTTCACCATCAGGATATAAACTGGCATCGTAACCTTTTGCCACCAAATACTCTTTCAACAATAATCCTAAATTTTCATCGTCTTCCGCCAGTAATAATTTTGTTTTTTGTTCCATGGTTAATTATTTATTTGTGGGAATAAAATAGTGAATTTTGTTCCTTTGTTTATAACACTTTCTACTTTTATTTTTGCGTTATGCGAATCTATAATTTTTTTAACATAACTCAATCCAAGTCCAAACCCTTTCACGTTATGGACATTACCTGTTGGCACCCGATAAAACCTGTCAAAAATTTGTGCATGATATTCTTTTGAAATCCCAATTCCTTTATCCTGAACCGAAATAACCAATTCTCCTTTTCTGTTTTCCGTTGTAATTTTTATTTCAGGTGAATCGCGGCTGTATTTTACCGCATTGTCGAGTAGGTTAAATATAACATTTGTAATGTGTACTTCATCACCGTTGACAATTGGTTTTTCGGCAAGTTTTTGTGTAATTAATATACCGTTTTTATTTTTAACACGAAGTTCGAAATTTGCTGCAACTGTTTCAATCATTTTATTAACATCAAATTCCTTAAATTTAAATTTCAATTTACCTTCGTTAAAAACCGCCATTTGCAGCACTTTTTCAACCTGATAGCTAAGTCGTTTGCTTTCCTGGTTAATAACCCTCGAAATATGCTCAATTGTTTGCGGTGTGTTTGTTATACTTCCGTCTTCAAGCATTTGGCTGGCCAATGATATTGTCGAAATTGGCGTTTTCAGCTCATGGGTCATATTATTTATAAAATCATTTTTAATCATCGACAGCTTTTTCTGTTTGAAAATGACCATAATAGTATAAACAAAGATAGCAATTAAAAAGGCTGTTAAAATTACTGTGGGAATAACGGTAAAACCGGTTTCACGCAAAAGATAACCCGATCTTTTTGGAAAATAGACATACAGGTAATTCGGTTTTGCTCCGTTTTGATCTTTCTGGAAAAGTGGCTGATTATAAATCTTTCTTCTTCCTGGATTAAAGTCAGCATCGCCCATAACCATTTTGTCTTTACCAAGGTTTGAGTTTTTAATGGCATATTTATAATCAAGTTCAATTCCGCTTTCACCAAATGTAAATGCAAGTACATCTTTCAAAAAGATTGAATCAATTCTCTCCCGGATAGGCCTCTCTTCCAGAAATATTTTATAATTCTGGTACCAGTTAATATCATTTAGCCACTGTTTTCTCCTTTGTTCCTGGTTTTTCCGATATTCTACCAAACTTTCAATACCAAGCAAAACTCCATTTTGTACCTGTGCCTCATTCTGATTTACATTTGTTGTATCCGGCACACTAAATTGAATTTCACCCTGGTATTGTCTCATTATTCCATTTTGGGAGTATTGCGAACTAATACTTAGCGAAATACTGTTCTTGCTGTTATTAGGAAAAATATTGAATTTTTCGGACGATAAACCGGGTTCGGGTAATTGATTTGACCGGGCACTGTTACGTGCTATATTTGTCTCATTCTGATCCAAAAAAGTCGATACATCATATAATACATTTCTCACTCTCTGGTTAAATTGTTCCTCCCTGATATCAGAAGCTGTTTTTATCATTTTAGTTTGAACCAATATCAAACCGGTAAGAACAAAAACCAACAAAACAATTAATGTTATAAGCATTTTTCGACTCATACAGCAAAGATAATTTTATTGAAATGGTATGATTTGTGGGCTTAACATTATTTAACACCAAACGTTTAATTGTAATCATTATTAACCAGTGAATCAATATAAATGACCATAATCAATAAGAATCATTCAAAAATGGATGGCAACAACTTTTCATCTGAAGTTTTAATTTGTCCCTAACAAAACCTTTTCAATTATTTCAGGATAATATTTATACTCCAGTTGATGTACCTTTGAAGCAACATCTTCCACACAATCTGTGGACAAAACTCCACATTTAGCTTGAAAAATGATTTTACCTTCATCATAATTCTCGTTTACAAAATGAATCGTAATACCTGATTCCTTTTCCTCATTGTCAACAACAGCCTGATGAACTTTCAATCCGTACATCCCTTTTCCTCCGTATTTTGGCAAAAGGGCCGGGTGGATATTTATAATGGGGAAATTTTGAATTAAATTAATTGGGATTAGCCATAAAAACCCAGCCAGAACAACAAGATCAACCTCCCTTTTTTTAAGTTCTTCTACCACTTTAGAACTATTCCTGAACTCATATTTTGTAAAAACAAACGTTTCTATTCCCAACCTTTTAGCCCGTTCCAAAACTAATGCATTTGGGTTGTTGGACCAAACTGAATCAACCTTAACATTCTCATTACCTGAAAAATACTCAATGATATTTTGCACATTAGTACCCGATCCCGAAGCAAATAATGTTATTCTTTTTACTTTCATTTTAACAATAAATTAACAACTGGAATAATTGAATAATATGTTCAAATCTAATGGTTTGAATCTTATGGTTGATAGTGGCTTATTATCTTTTTTATTTTTTTTCTTTGAGATATACACCGTAAATGTATTACTTTGCACCGAATTATTTAAAAACAAATTTAAGTATTAATTAAAAATTACAATTATGTCTGACGTTGCAGCAAAAGTAAAAGCTATTATCGTTGATAAATTAGGCGTTGATGAGAGTGAAGTAGTAAACGGAGCATCATTCACTAATGATTTGGGGGCGGATTCACTTGACACTGTTGAATTAATTATGGAATTTGAAAAAGAATTTGATCTTGCAATTCCAGATGATGAAGCAGAAAAAATTTCTACAGTAGGAGAAGCAATTGCCCATATCGAATCGGCAACTAAGTAATTAAATTCAGAAATTTCATTTATGGAATTAAAACGGGTAGTAATAACTGGAGTAGGAACAGTAAACCCTCTCGGTGGTTCCGTTGAAGAATTTTGGAAAAATTTAAAAAACGGAGTTAGCGGCGCCGGTCCAATTACCAGGTTTGATCCATCGAAACACAAGACTCAATTTGCATGTGAAGTTAAAAACTTTGATGCGGGCCTGTATATCGATAGAAAAGAAATTAGAAAACACGATTTATACACACAATTTGCCTATGCAGCTACTGAACAGGCAATTGTTGATTCGCGTTTATATTTAGATCAAATCGACCATGACAGGGTTGGCGTTGTTTGGGGAGCCGGCATTGGAGGCCTCCAAACTTTTTTCGAAGAAGCAAGAAACTTTGAAGATGAAAGGCCACGATTTTCTCCGTTTTTTATCCCAAAAATGATTGCTAATATTGCAGGCGGTTTGCTTTCAATCAAATACGGCTTTCGAGGACCTAACTTCACAACGGTTTCTGCCTGTGCATCGGCTTCACATGCCATGATCGAAGCATTTAATATTATTCGGTTAGGCAAAGCAGATATTATGGTTACCGGAGGTTCTGAAGCGGGAGTAAACGAAGCTGGTATTGCAGGATTCAACTCTATGAGAGCAATTTCAACCCGTAACGATGATCCTAAAACCGCATCCCGCCCTTTTGATCTCGACCGCGATGGATTTGTAATGGGCGAAGGCTCAGCAGCATTTATTTTCGAGGAATATGAAAGTGCCATTAAACGGGGTGCAACCATTTATGCCGAAATGGCAGGTGGTGGCATGTCGGCTGATGCGTATCACATGACAGCACCTGATCCGGAAGGAAGAGGTGCAAACCTTGTCATGAAATGGGCCATCGAAGATGCCGGAATGAAACCTGAAGACATTGATTATATCAATGTTCATGGTACTTCAACACCACTTGGCGATATTGCTGAACCAAAAGCCATTATCAAAACTTTTGGAGAACATGCTTTTAAAGTA
>JBBQPP010000178.1:0-7514 GCA_038217255.1 Bacteroidales bacterium
TTTTATCAGTAATCAGCAACTCAAAACTGTTGGTTTCTTTCAGTACATTTTCATTAAAAGTCAATGAGATTTTTGAAAGTTCGGTACTGATTTGCCTGAATTTATCTTTCTGTTCGTCAGTGAGGTTGGCGCCCTGTCTTATAAAATTTGAATAGTTATTTTCAAGAAGGGTTTGCTGTTCGGCATTCAAACTCAGCTTATCTTTTTGTGCATAAACGGCTTTTATTTTCTCAAAAAGTGCCGGATTCAATGTAATATCGTTCTGGAACTTTGTGAGCATTGGCGAAACCTGTTGTGCAATTTTCTGCAATTCTTCGTTGGTTTCAGAACTCATCAGGTTGAAAAATACTCCTGCAGTCCGGCTCAGCAAACGTCCAGAATTTTCAAGTGCTACAACTGTGTTTTCAAAAGTCGGTGCGGCGGGGTTGGTTACAATGGCTTCAATTTCAGCCTCTCCCTGTTTTATGTTTTCCTGAAAAGCAGGAATAAAATGTTCGTTTTTTATTTCATTAAAAGGCGCTGTTTGATGCGGCGTTTTAAACTCACCCAAAAGCGGATTATTTTGTGCATTTACCATACCAAGATTCATTAATAATATTACTATGCAATTAATTTGTTCTTCATTTCTTTTTGATAGTTTTTTTCTTCTCGACCGACCAGCCGAATTTTCCGATTTTTTTGCCTAACCCAAAATAATGGCCGTGACTGTAAACCAGCGGATTGGCCTTTGCAAAACTAAATGCCTGTTGTTCATTTAAGAATTCATCGTCAACCGAAACGCTTACTACATCAGCAACAAACATGTGATGCGAGCCCAATTCAACAATATTTTTAACCTTACATTCAATGTTTACCGGCGATTCAAGAATTATTGGAGCCTTTACAATTTTTGCAGGCGCGGGAGTTAGATCCATCATTTTCCATTTATTGAATTTTCTCCCAGAGTTGCAGCCGCACCAGTCAGTAGCATGCGCCAGCTTTTCGGTGGTGAGGTTAATTACAAATTCGCCTGTGCGTTTAATAATTTCGTATGAATGCCGCCCGGGACGAACTGAAATATAACACATTGGCGGATCGCTGTTAATTGTACCCGTCCAGGCAATGGTTAAAATATTATATTCTTCTTCGTTTTCGCCACAACTCACCATAACTGCCGGAAGCGGGTAAATAATAGTTCCGGGTTTCCAATATGTTTTTGCCATAAGTTTTTTTGATTTATCAAGTTATTAATCAGTCAACAAACATAATCAATCCCAATGAATTTGAAAATTCAATTTTAATTGTCTGCGCAACTATTTTTAGCATATTACAGTCTGGTTATAAAAGGTTTTTTATGAAAGAAATATTAAACACAGTATTCGTCATATTTATAATGCTGATTATCAGCGGTTGTGAAGAAAGTGAAATTCCGGTGCAAGAAAATTTTAAAATTGAATTTGGATCGGAATGCGGTTGGTGTGCCGGACAGGAGTTTATTTCGGTAACCAATTCAAAAATTGAATACACGCGAAATATTCCATGTGGTGAAGGAAAAGGTATAAGGAAAAAAGAGAAAGAAATTAGTTCCAAAGATTGGAACGAATTACAGTCATCATTTGATTATTCGTTGTTTAAAACGCTGAATTACAATTCCTGCAACGTTTGTGTTGATGGATGCGATGAAATCATAAAAATTACCGAAAACGACAGCATTCATGAAATCCGTTATACTTCCCCCAATGAAATAGAAGAAACTAAGGATTTACGACAAATTCTAAACAAAATTATGGAAGAAATGCGTGATTAAACTAATCCACCGGATCTTTCCAGTCGCCGTTTTCCCGAATTAACTGTTCAAGTTCTTCAACGGCATCTTCGAATGAAATTTGGCGTTTAACAGGTTGAAGTCCTTTATAAAGATTGACTTTATTCACAGCTGTACCCACAAAACCATAATCAGCATCGCCCATTTCGCCGGGACCGTTGACAACGCAACCCATAACAGCAATTTTAAGGTGGTCCAGATGTTTGAAATGCTTTTTGATTTTCTGTGTTGTATCCTGCAAATCGAACAAAGTACGCCCACAACCCGGGCACGAAACAAATTCAGTTTTTGATATCCTCATCCGACTGGCCTGCATAATTCCAAAACTGAGATCTTTAAGTTCAGTAAAAGTGATGTTTTCACTGTCATTCGAAATACAAACCCCATCGCCATATCCGTCAAGAAATAATCCACCCAAATCGGCTGAGGCTTTAATCTGTAGATCTTCAATTTCGCTCTCGTTATATCGGCGATAAAGTATAACCGGAACTTTCCAGATATGTGTTTCAAGTGACATAAAAAAAGCCCTGAGCTCAGCAAATGGATTTTTGTTGAAGCTTTCGAGGATTAAGACTGTTTTGCGGGTTTGTTTCAGTTTAGTGATAATTTCAGGATGCTTATCCATAAATCGGTCGAACTCCATTTTATCGGTGCGGATAAATTTCATCCTGCCCCAACGGGTACTTTCAAAAAGATACTCCTCTAATGAAATAATCGGGTATTCTTCGCCTTTTATGTCTAATATTTTATTGCCTGACATAAAATAATCGGGGATTAATTTTCCCCGGATTGGAATCATTTCGCTTAAACTGCGGTCGCCCAAATCGGCAATTATAACCGGCAGTTGTTTGTCGCCCATATTCAAAACCGGTCGTGTTGAACGGCGTTCATATTCAAATGGGTTGGCTTGCGCTATCATCGGCGCCGTAATAGTCTGATGGTTTTCGTAGCTTTTGAAATGGTTAACAAGTTTTAATGCAACGGGTATTTCTTTAATCGGATCTTCTGTCAACGAAACCCTTACTGTATCACCAATTCCATCGGCAAGCAATGCGCCAATTCCAACGGCCGATTTTATCCTTCCGTCTTCGCCTTCGCCAGCTTCGGTAACCCCTAAATGGAAAGGGTATTTCAACCCTTCGAGCCTCATTTTGAAATTTAAAAGCCGTGCCGTGTAAACCATTACACGTGTATTGCTCGATTTTATTGAAACAACGACATTGTTAAAATCTACCTTTTTACAAATACGCAGGAACTCAAGTACTGATTCGGCAATTCCGGTTGGTGTATCCCCATAACGGCTCATTACCCTATCGGAGAGTGAACCATGATTGGCGCCAATCCGCAAAGCAGTATTTGTTTCTTTAAGTACTTTCAGGAATGGGATAAACTGCTCTTCAATTTTCACGAGTTCTTGCTTGTATTCGTCATCAGAATACACTTTGCTTTTGAACTGAGCTCTTTTGTCGTAAAAATTACCCGGATTGATTCGTACTTTAGAGATAGTTTGTGCAGCAATTTCAGCCAGTCTCGGGTTAAAATGGATATCGCCAATCAACGGGGTATTATAACCACGTGCAACCAAATCGCGCTTTATGTTTTTAAGGTTTTCGGCCTCTGGTGTTCCTTTAACCGTTACCCTAACATAATCGGCACCAGCCTTTATAGCCCTGACAATTTGTTCTACTGTTGCTTCTGTATCTAAAGTATCAGTGTCAGTCATAGTTTGAATCCTTATTGGATTATCGCCACCAACCGGCACCGTGCCTATTTTAACTTCCCAGGTTTTTTGACGTTCGTATCGGGTTAAATCTTCTATATAATTAAAATGACGATCTTTCATTTTTGTCAAATTTCAAAATTGTTTTATTCTGTAGCTCTTTCGTACTTCTGGTTATTAGACACTTTAACAGATTTCTATTGATTTTGTTAACGGTTTTTACTAAAAAGTGCAAATTTAGTTTAATGCTTTCAAAATAAAAAGAAAGGACTATTTTTGTTTTTGAATATAAATGTATGAGCGTAGAAACTAAGCAGGTAACAAAATTATTTGGAAAGCAAAAGGCCTTAAACGAGGTCAGTTTTTCGATAAAAAAAGGTGAATTGGTTGGTTTTTTGGGACCAAACGGCGCAGGCAAGTCCACAATGATGAAAATAATCACAGGATTTTTGCCAGCAGATTCAGGAGAAGTCTTTGTAAACGGCCAAAAAATTGTGTCGAAAAATCTAGAAATCAGAAAAAATATTGGCTACCTGCCCGAACACAATCCACTTTACACTGATTTGTTCGTAAAAGAGTTTTTGGAGATAACAGCAGGGTTTTATAATCTTAAAAACACCAAACAGCGCGTTGCGGAAATGGTTGATTTAACCGGGCTGGGAGATGAACAACATAAAAAAATAAGGGCACTCTCGAAAGGTTACCGTCAGCGGGTCGGGTTGGCACAGGCACTTATTCATGATCCTTCTGTATTAATTTTAGATGAACCAACAACCGGTCTTGATCCCAACCAATTGGAAGAAATCCGTAATTTAATCCGTAAAATCAGCCGTGAAAAAACTGTAATGCTATCTTCACATATTATGCAAGAGGTTGAAGCTGTTTGCAGCCGGGTAATCATTATCAACAAAGGCAATATTGTTGCCGATGGGGGGATAAATGAAATAAAAAGCGGAAAAATCAACCGCAACCAGATTGTTATTACTGAATTTTCGACACCTGTTGAACCGAAAAAATTATTGAAAGTGGAAGGTGTAAAAAATGCAACTTTAATCGGGAAATTTTTGGAAATCGAATCAACCGGTGAAAAGGATATCCGACCAACGATTTTTAAATTTGCCGTTGAAAATCAGCTAATTCTTTTGACTTTAAATGAAAAACAGCAAAATCTTGAAAACGTTTTTCATCAGTTAACACAATAGTTTCACATTGGGTGCAACTGAACCTGACCCTCAGTTAAAAATACAGGCAACACAAAATTCTAAGAAAAACAAGAAATTAATCCCACGTAAAATTTGACATAAAAAAGAGACTGCCTTGTTAGACAGCCTCTTTTCTGAAAATATTATATCGCCAATTAAGCTGGCATACTAGGTAAACTCCAAGGTTTACGATAAGTATGTTTGATCAATTCAGCTGCAAATTCTTTTGCGGGAACAGGTTCAGTCCATGTTTTATTAAATTTTGGATCTCCTTCTACAATTTGGAAATCATCTTTAATAACCATTCTTACTTTTTCGTCATCAGTAAGGTTTGTAAATTTCATATTTATCCCATCCCAGTCTAATCTTTTATTCAGGCCCTGCAGACGAACTGCCAAAACTCCCATAACAACCATTTCGTTGAACGGACCGGCTTCACTAAAATCAGAAGCAGTAAGAACACGGTTTTCAGGACTTTCCTTGCATGCACGTACCCAATCCTGTTCGTGTCCACCCTGCATATTTTTGTCAATTCTTCTTCTGAATTTTGGAGCATCAGGAGTACGACCTGAAAGCAACCATGGATTTACACCATAACAACCGCAAACCAGCGTGTCTTTTGTTCCGTGGAAAAGTACACCACCGCCCGAGTCATTTGGATTTTTACCTGCTGGCCATCCATCCGGAAGCATTGGTTTAATACCACCATCATACCAAAAAACATCAACTTCTTTTAACTGATCATTTTTCTTCATTCCTTTCCATGCACGTTTTGGAGTGCGTGAAGGGAATGTAAGTTTTACTGTTTGGGCAGTTGGTGCGCAGTCTTGTAATAATAATGTTGAATTACCTTGTGCATGAATCGGATATCCCAGTTCAAGACCTACAAAAACCGGATGAAGAATGTGACATGCCATATCACCTAAAGCACCTGTTCCGAAATCCCACCAACCACGCCAGTTCCATGGGTGATATATGTGGTTAAAAGGACGCATTTTTGCCGGTCCGATGAATGCATCCCAATCCAGTGTTTCAGGAACCCAGTCGCCACGTTCAGGCGTATTTAACCCTTGTGGCCAGATTGGACGATCTGTAAAAGCTTCCACTTTGGTTACTTCACCAATTTCGCCGTTTGCCAACCATTCAGTTGTAAGGTTTACACCTTCGCCCGAAGAACCCTGATTCCCCATTTGAGTTGCAACGTTATAGTCTGCTGCAAGTTTGGTAAGTAATCTTGATTCGTAAACAGTGTGGGTTAATGGTTTTTGATTGTAAACATGTTTCCCCATTGTTAAGGCTGTAGAAGATATAATGGCATGTGTGTGATCGGCAGTTGCTACCACAACTGCATCGATGCTTTTCCCGATTTCATCATACATCTTGCGCCAGTCTTTGTACCTTTTGGCATTTGGATACGTGTCAAATGTTTTGGCCGCGTATTTCCAATCAACGTCGCAGAGACCAACAATGTTTTCGGTTGCAAGGTTTCTAAGGTTTGTTGCACCCATGCCGCCAATACCAACTCCTGCAATGTTGAGTTTGTCACTTGGAGCTTTGTGCCCCAAACCTGCTACTGCATGACTGGGAATAATTGTAATTCCAGCAGCAGCTACAGCTGTTGTTCCCAGAAAAGATCTTCTGGAAACCGAGATTTTGTTTGAATTTTGTTCCATAATTAATGAATTGTTTTAATTGGATAGGTATCTATCTTTTGTGTTATTTAATCAAAAAAACAGCTAAATATAGTGATATTAAAAGAACAGTCGCAATTACTAATTAAATTTTCGCTCTCCTGATTTTAATTTTAATCTCAATATTTAGTATCAAAAATAAATTTGCAACTAAACAAAGCTCAGGTTCAGGCGATTACTTATCAAGAAATAGCTTTTGTCTAATAGTGTTAAAAAAAAATCAATTTGATTGACAGTTGAACGGTATATATATTTGCATCCAAATTTTAACTCAGTCTAAATAATATTAATCAATAAAAAATAAAAACTATGTTAACAGTTGGTAAGAAATTTCCTGAATTCAAAAAGAAAGCAGTAGTATCGCTCGAACCAGGAAAAGAATTTGATACAATTACTTTAAAAAATGTGGTAAATGGCAAATGGACGGTAATTTTCTGGTGGCCGATGGATTTTACATTTGTGTGCCCAACAGAAATAACTTCGTTTAACAATCATTTTGATGAGTTTGCAAAACGCGACACCAATTTATTTGGCGCCTCCATCGACTCTGAATTTGTACATTTGGCTTGGCGCAATTCGGACCCGAACTTGAAAAACCTGAAATTCCCGATGATCGCTGATACTTCAAAATCGCTGTCAAAGAAATTAGGTATTTTGGAAAAAGAGAATAAAATAGCATACCGTACAACATATATTATTGATCCAGAAGGTATTATTCAACATGTCTCGGTAAATGGCCTTAATGTAGGTAGAAATGTTGCTGAAACATTACGCTTGCTTGATGCGTTTCAGAATGGTGGACTTGTCCCTTGCGATTGGGTACCGGGAGAAGCTACTTTATAATCATTTAAAAATTGAAAAATTATGGCAATAAGAAAAGTAAAATCCGTGTGGAACGGAACCCTGAAAGAGGGAAAAGGAACAATGGGATTTACAGGATATGAAGGACCATTTACATTTGCAACCCGTTTTGAAAATGCAAAAGGCACAAATCCTGAAGAATTGGTTGGTGCAGCTCAATCAGGTTGTTACTCCATGTTTTTATCGGCGCTAATAAGTGAAGAAGGGTTAAACCCTGAAAGCATTGAAACAGCAG
The DNA here is from genome assembly GCA_038217255.1 of Bacteroidales bacterium. Taxonomy (GTDB): domain Bacteria; phylum Bacteroidota; class Bacteroidia; order Bacteroidales; family Prolixibacteraceae; genus Draconibacterium. The sequence goes on from JBBQPP010000178.1 coordinate 7,514, forward strand.
C
>JBBQPP010000179.1:0-7435 GCA_038217255.1 Bacteroidales bacterium
GGTCACCGTCAGCAGTTTACCCAAATTCAAGTAGAAACCATTGTTGGATAACTTAAAAAAAATTTACCATGGCTCATAAGAAAGGTGTAGGTAGTTCGAAAAACGGACGTGAATCGGAAAGTAAACGACTTGGAGTAAAAATTTACGGAGGTCAGTTTGCAAAAGCGGGTAATATATTAATTCGCCAGCGTGGAACAACGCACAACCCGGGTGACAATGTAGGAATGGGAAAAGATCATACCCTGTTTGCATTGACGGACGGCACAGTTGTGTTTAGAAAAAAGAGAAACAATCGTTCGTTTGTTTCAGTACAACCGATTGTTGAAGTAGATGTTGCAGTTGCTGAAGCTCCGGTAGCAAAAGCGCCAAAAGCAGAAGAAAAACCTGCGAAAAAAGAGGCGAAAGTTGAAGCCCCTGCAGTTGCAGCAGAAGCAGATGATTTGAAAAAAATTGAAGGTGTAGGTCCGAAAATTGCTGAGATTTTCAATACAGCAGGTATTAATACTTATGCTGAACTTGCAGCTACTTCGGTTGAAAAACTAAGCGAAATACTGGCTGAAGCCGGTAGCAGATATGCATCTAAAAACCCCGGAACCTGGCCGGAACAAGCCAAACTGGCTGCCGAAGGAAACTGGGAAGTATTAAAAGAATATCAGGAAAAATTAAAAGGCGGTTTGGAGAAATAAACTCTCCGGCCTTTACAATAATGAATAGTGATAATCTTCTGTTAGAAATAACAGGAGATTTTTTTTGTGGGGAGGAAGGTCATCGTATGACTACTCTTCACAGTTGCGATAGTCGTGCGATGACTTATTTTTTAGGAATAAAATGTTCTTCTCCCCGAATTCAATAAAATTCATTTATTAGCTTTGCACTTCAATTAAAACAGAACCACATGCTCAACTTAAAATTCATACAAGACAATCCTGAGTTGGTAATCGAAAAACTAAGCAAGAAGAATTTTAATGCTTCTGCGATAGTAGAAAACATAATCGAACTATATCGCCAAAAAAACAAACTGCAGGTTCAGGCCGAACAGGCAAAAGCCGAGATGAACAAAATTTCGGCAGAGGTTGGAAATTTAATGCGACAGGGAAAAAAGGAGGAAGCCGAAATTGCCAAAACCCGTACTTCAGAAATCAAAGAAAGTATCAAACAATTCGATATAGATTTTGCCGCTATCGAATGGAAAGTGTATGAATTGCAGGTTCAACTGCCCAATTTGCCGCATGATTCGGTTCCGGTTGGGAAAGGTGCTGCCGACAACGAGATTGTAAAATCCGCGGGGGAAATGCCGGTTTTGGAAGAAAACGCACTTCCGCACTGGGAACTGGCAGCAAAATACAACCTTATCGATTTTGAGTTGGGCGTAAAACTGACCGGCGCAGGTTTTCCGGTTTACCGTGGAAAAGGCGCACAATTGCAACGTGCGTTAATCAACTTTTTCCTTGCCGAAGCATCAAAAGCAGGATACGAAGAAATTCAGCCGCCATTGATGGTTAACGAAGCCTCAGGTTTTGGAACTGGCCAATTGCCCGACAAAGAAGGACAAATGTACCACGCCACCATCGACAATTTATATTTGATTCCTACTGCCGAAGTTCCGGTAACAAATATTTACCGCGACGTGATTTTGGAAGCGAAAAATCTGCCTTATAAAAATACTGCGTACAGTGCCTGTTTCCGCCGAGAAGCCGGTTCTTACGGAAAAGACGTGCGCGGGCTGAACCGTCTCCACCAGTTCGACAAAGTGGAAGTTGTACAAATTGCCCACCCCGAAAAATCCTACGAAATTTTGGAAGATATGGTAAAACATGTGGAATCGCTGGTTCAGAAACTTGAACTGCCCTACCGCATTCTCCGTTTGTGCGGCGGCGACATGAGTTTTACTTCGGCGCTGACTTATGATTTTGAAGTATATTCGGCTGCGCAAAAAATGTGGCTCGAAGTAAGTTCGGTTTCCAATTTTGAATCATTCCAGGCCAACCGGCTGAAGCTGCGTTACCGCGATGAAGCTACAAAAAAGCCACAATTGGCGCACACTTTAAACGGCAGCGCGCTGGCTTTGCCTCGCATTGTTGCAGCTTTATTGGAAAATAACCAAACGGCTGAAGGGATAAGAATCCCGAAAGTTTTGGTGCCGTATTGTGGGTTTGAGATGATTAATTGATTTTAACTTAAAATATTAATATTCAGGGCTGTTCAGAAATGGGCAGCCTTTTTTGATTTGATTTTATTGTTATTTTTGTACCTTTTTAAGAATTATAAGTTTATGCCGCACAACGCCGGGAAACGATTAACAGAAGCCATAAGCAAACAATTGGAAAGGATTGGATATTTCAGTTCTGCTGCTTATGTTTCGCCCAACCTGGCTGTGCACGAAATGCGCAAAATCTTTAAACGCCTGCGCGCACTTGTCCGTTTTTATATCGACTATCCCGATGAATTTCCGCCAGAAACCCGCAATCAAATAAAATATTTTGGCCGCTCGTTTTCGGTAATGCGCGAGTCGTTTGTAAACATGCAGATTTTTGAACGGATTGCCACCGAAAACCACATCATACCAGAGCGTAAAATAAAGGTGGCGCGTGAAAAACTGGCCGAAAAAAACAGATTGGTTATTAATGAGGGTTTTTTAAAGGCTGAAGGTTATTTGCCCATCCAAAACTTTGGGAAGTTACTTGCCAATCAATTGGAAAGGTTTGAAATTGGACAACCGGCTTTAACGCAGATTGTAAAGCAATTGGAAGTTTCTCATTTGGAGGCGTTTGAATTATTCAAGCAAATCTGGTCTGGTTCCGACCCCGAATTGATACATGAACTGCGGAAAAAAATGAAACGCTTAATGTACCAGTTCGATTTTATCAGGTTAATGCATCCGAGGTTTTTCAAAACGAAAACTTTTCAGTTAAACAATATTACCGAGCAATTGGGCGAAGACCATGATTTATTTGTTTTTCTCGAAGAACTGAAAAATACCGAACACGATTTTACCAAAGTCGAGTTCCAAATTATCGAAAATAAAGTGCAGCACCTCCGCGAAGTCAACCAAGTCAAACTTTTTCCACGGCTGAAGCAGTTTTTCAAAGATACCCCCGAAATTTTCAATCAAAAATTGGAAGGGATTTTTAAGGTTTCGATGATATGACTTACCGGATTTACCCGTCAAGCGGTACCAACGGATAGACGGATAAAAAACCGTTAGACGGATAATAATTTTCTACTTCTAATAAACACCGACACCGCAGTTGATCCAAACGTAAAAATGTAAAGCAAAATATCAAGTTGCATAACTCCAATTTTTGAAGGAATAATTCCGCCAATTGAGGCAAGAAAAACTGCCAGTGCAATTAATGAAACAATTAGTAATTCTTTTCCAGGTTTACTTTTCATAATAACTCCCGCAAGAATAACGGGCGCCATCATTGCGGTTCCGGTAAAACTAACCCTTGCCAGCAGTGCAATCTGATCGCCCATGAGCGAAGCAAAAATCATAACAAGAACCGAAAAAACAAAAAGGAATATTTTAGTTATGTACATTACTTTCTTTTCTTCACCTGGAAGCAGTGAACGCAATTCGTTTCCCAACGCAAAAATCTGCGAGTTGGTAGTTGATAAACAGGCAGCAAACAGGCCGACAATTGCAAGTCCGGCAACCGGATGAAACTGGTCGTACAACAATGCACCCGACCAAAATTCCTGTGCAGTTGCTCCGGGATATTTTACCGCACCGTACATTCCAATAAAAACCGTGGCAAGAATTACCAGTATGGCAAAAATTCCAACCGAATATGCCATTTTTTTCATTGATGCCAAATTTTTCATCACCACCAAACGTGTGGTCAATTGTGGTTGTGTGACCGGAATCATCACCACTGCAATTAAACTCCCCAGTAAAAACTGCCAGTTAAATAATCCTTTTGGGCCAGGAGTTGACAGTAGTTTTACGTCAGCAACTGCAACCTGTTCAAACATACTTTGAATGCCGCCAAGTTTATAAATGCAGGTGACAGCAATCAGCCATAAAACAATTAAAAGAATTGTTCCCTGGATGGCGTCGCTGTAAACCATCGCTTTGAATCCACCAATTTCGGCATACAAAATCATAAGCGATACAAGTATAAGTGACCAACCCCAACGTGGAAGAAATTCAGGAAATGCAGCATCAAAGAACACAGAAATCCCCCGAATTTGAATGGCTGCATAAGGAATCAGAAATAGAAATGAACTTAAAAACAGCAGGTAGCCTGCCCATTTTGAACCGTAAATATCGGTTACCAAACCGGCAACGCCTTTAAACCCTTTTTCGCGGGCCTTTTTACGTATTTTTTGTCCGAACCAGAGGATGAAGAAAACCATGGCACCATCAGAAAAGGCAAGAAAAATCCATGCTCCGATTCCATTCTGCCTAAAAAAATCGGGCATTCCCTGAAAGGTAAAAGCGCTGAAAAGTGCTGCCGAAAAAGTCATAAAACCAAGGAAAACACCCAGACTGGAACCGGCCAGCATAAACTCCTGCGAACTTCTGTTTTTCTGATATGATTTATATGAAGCGTAGGCCAGCAAACCCAAAAAGCCAACAAACATTATTATTACCCAGGTTGTCATTTGCTTTCCTCCTCATCGTTAGGTGAAACACGACCGCCAAGGTAAGTCAAAACCACCAGCACGATGGTAGTTATAATACTTGTCCAAAGCGTAAAAGGCAAACCCAGTAAGGACGGATTTATTTTGCCCGGGGCAATTATCACAGGAGAAAAGGTGACTGCAATAACTAATATTACTGCTGCAACGCAAATTCTCCATAACTGTTTGTTGTACTTCATCGGTTTAGTTTTTATTCGTTTTTCTAATTGTTTCTTTTTAATTTCTTTTCTTCCTCCTCCCCCTTCGCTAAAGGGGGAGGTCGGGAGGGGGCTATCTACAATCTCTGCACCGTCATTCCCCCGTCAACAACTACCACCTGTCCGGTTGAATACGGCAACATCCCTGTCGCCATTGCAGCTGCTACTTTACCAACATCCTCAGGTGTTCCCCAGCGTTTTTGTATGCTGATTCCCTGCTCGAAAAGTTTATCATATTTTTCGGTTACACCTGCTGTCATATCGGTTTTAATTACCCCGGGCTGAATTTCGTAAACCGGAATATCAAATTCTCCCAAACGGGCAGCCCAAAGTTTTGTCGCCATTGCAATCCCTGCTTTTGAAATGCAGTATTCTCCGCGGTTAACTGAGGCCACAGTTGCCGAAACCGATGAAATATTGATGATGCAACAAGGAAAACTGTTGTCATTAATTTTCATTTTCACCATATGGTTGGCAAATAGTTGTGTCAAAAAATATGGACCTTTCAGATTGGTTTCCAGCACTTCATCAAAAATATCTTCGGTAGCTTCCAAAATATCCAGGCGCTCGCGAGGTGCAATTCCGGCGTTGTTTACTAAAACATTTAAATGCCCAAATTCATCAATTACGGTTTGAAAAATGTTTTCGCGGTCTTCTTTCCTCGAAATATCGCCCTGAGCGTAAACTACTTTAATACCAAACATTTTCAATCCATCCAAAATTGGCTGGATTCTATCCTGTTTTCGAACGCCATTGATTACCAAATTAAACCGTGCTTTTGCCAATTCAACTGCAATCCCAAATCCGATTCCGCGTGAGCCGCCGGTAATGAGAGCAACTGGAAGCTCAAGCCCCCTAAATCCCGCATTGCGGGACTTATTTGAGTCAGAGTTATTTGTTTTTTCAGTCATAACTATTTTTGATTGAATTCGGCACTTAATTGATAATACTAAAACTATTATTTCAAATTGTTTAGATGCCAGAGGCATCGAATGTTTATAGCAATGAGTGATGGGTTAGGGTTCGACCCCGGCTGGGGTCGCATAATAACTCCCAAATTATCTTTCTATAAACATTTGAACCCGCTGGGTTCTCATTTGTATATAATATTTAAGTGCCTATTCCTTATTTTCTATACTTTTAAAATGGGGCTGATTGGGCTTACTTCAACCCAACTCCTTTTCGCCCAGCTTTCCAATCCTTTTTCAGCAAGCTGAACTCCTTTTGCTCCTTCCATCAAATTCCAGCGGAAAGGTTCGTCTTTTACCACATGTTTCAGGAAAAGTTCCCATTGTGCTTTAAATGCGTTGTCGAAATTCTCTTGTTCCGGAACTTTGTTCCAGCCTTCGTAAAAATTAATTGGGTTTGGAATATCAGGATTCCATACTGGTTTTGGTGTATTTCCGTAATGCTGTGTCCAGCATTCGCGCAGTCCGGCAACCGCTGAACCTTTGGTTCCATCCACATGCAAAGTCAGCAAATCATCTCTCCGAACACGGGTTACCCAACTCGAATTGAAATGGGCAATAACTCCGCCTTCCAGCTCAAAAGTTGCATAAGCTGCATCATCGGCAGTACATTTATATGGTTTCCCTTGTTCGTCAACCCGCTCGGGAATATGGGTTGCGCCCAAACAAAAAACACCCTTTACTTCGCCAAAAAGGTTGTCAAGCACATAACGCCAGTGACAAAGCATGTCAACAATAATTCCGCCGTCGTCTTCTTTGCGGTAGTTCCAGCTTGGGCGTTGGGCAGGAACCGTGTGCCCTTCAAAAACCCAGTACCCAAATTCACCACGAACCGAAAGTATTTTTCCAAAGAAATCGTTTTCCATTAAGCGTTTCAGTTTTAACAAACCGGGTAGCCAAAGTTTATCCTGTACGACTCCATGTTTTACACCGGCTTCTTCGCAAACATGGTACAACTCAAGTGCTGTTGCTGTATCAGTTGCCACCGGTTTTTCGCAATACACATGTTTTCCGGCTTTGGCAGCCTGGATTACAGCATCGGCACGCCTTCCGGTGGTTTGTGCATCGAAATAAATCTGATAATTGGGGTCGTTCATCACCGAATCCAGGTCAGTAGTCCATTTTTCAACGCCCGACATTTCGGCGAGTTTTTTTAGTTTGATTTCATTTCTGCCCACCAAAACCGGCTCGGGCATAATAAACTCCGAAGGGCTGACCTGCACTCCTCCTTGTTTGATAATGGCAACAATCGACCGCATCAAATGCTGGTTTGTTCCCATTCGGCCGGTTACGCCGTTCATTATAATTCCTATTTTGTGGATCATATTTTTAAAATAAGCCCCATCCCCGACCCTTCTCCGCCAGTTGGCGGAAAGGGAGCTAAGACAGGTATGTTATTAATTCTAATGTTTTAAATCTATTCTCAATTTTACAAATTTTTTATTTTTTCCACCTCCCCTTGGGGAGGCCGGGATGGGCTTCTTCCTATTTAAATCCCACTTGCGGTGCATTGTAATATCCCATTGTTGCATCAGCCACTGCCATTCTGTAAAGATGGTTTTGCATTCGGCAAATTTCTTTTTTGTCTGAAAGAATGTTTGTTGAATAAATGCGCAGTTCACC
>JBBQPP010000180.1:0-7428 GCA_038217255.1 Bacteroidales bacterium
GCACTTGTCCTCTTTTCTTGTTCACCCACCGAACCTGAAATTACAGGAGAATTAAAAACCTGGCACAAAATTACATTAACTTTCGATGGTCCTGAATCTTCTGAATTGGCAACGCCCAATCCTTTTACTGATTATCGTTTAGATGTAACTTTTTCGCAGGGTGAACAAAAATTTGTGGTTCCGGGCTATTTTGCCGCCGATGGGCAGGCTGCCTTTACTTCTTCTGATTCTGGAAATAAATGGCGTGTTCATTTTTCACCAAATGCGGTGGGAGAGTGGAATTACGAAGTTTCATTCAAAAAAGGAACTGCTATTGCAGTTGGCAGTGAGGAAGGCGAAAGTGCAAAATTTATGGACGGAGCCTTAGGTACATTTATAGTTGAAAAAACCGATAAATCAGGTCGTGATCTACGCGCACACGGAAGACTTCAGTATGTAGGAGAGCATTACCAGCAATTTGCGGAAACCGGGCAATATTTTTTGAAGTGCGGTGCCGATGCTCCTGAAAATTTTCTTGCTTATTATGAAATTGACAACACGCCCAATGTAGGAAACCGACTAAAGAAATGGGAAGACCATGCAAGCGATTATAATAACGATGCAGATGCCTTTTTGTGGGGATCTCAAAAGCAAAAAGGGAAAAATATTTTAGCTGCAGTCAACTACCTATCATTAAAAGGTATGAATGCTTTTTCGTTTTTAACCTTTAATACCGATGGTGACGACCGTAATGTGTTTCCATATTTGTTAAAAGTTGGTACAGAAGAATATGAAAAAGCAGCAAATGTTAAAAAGAACCCAAAACAATGGGAGGAGCTAACGATTCACGACCGTTTCGATGTTTCGAAAATGGATCAGTGGGAACAAATATTTTCTTATGGAGAAATGAAAGGAATGTTTCTTCATTTTAAAACACAGGAAAACGAAAATGACCAAAAAATGGATGGTGGTGACGTAGGCCCGGAAAGAAAACTGTATTATCGGGAGTTAATTGCAAGATACAGCCATCACTTGGCGTTGAATTGGAATTTAGGCGAAGAAATGACGCAAACAGTTGAACAGGTTAAAGATATGGCAGCCTATTTTGATGAAAACGATCCCTATAAAAATCTCGTTGTTGTGCACACTTATCCAAATGAGCATGAAAAATATTATGCTGCCTTGGTTGGCAATGCTTCAAAACTTACCGGATTGTCTATTCAAACCGATAAACCTGATTTTTCGCAGGTACACAGTACCGTTAATAAATGGGTGAAAGAATCTGCCCAGGCAGGTAAAAAATGGGTGGTTGCCGTTGATGAACCCGGCGATGCAACGCATGCTTTAATTACTGATGAAGAAGATCCGGAACATAACAATGCCCGGATTAACGGACTCTGGGGAACTTTTATGGCAGGTGGTTGTGGCACTGAATGGTATTTTGGATATGCACATCCACATTCCGATCTCACATGTGAGTCGTGGAGATCTCGCGACTTATTTTGGGATCAATGTAAAGTTGCGTTGGATTTCTTTAGTGAAAACGAAATTCCTTTTGTGGATATGAAAAACAGCGATGATTTAACTGCTTCTGAAAACGATTATATTTTTGCAAAAACCGGTGAAGTGTATCTGATTTATAGCAAAACCGGTGATGATATTAATTTGACATTACCTGATGTTGGTTATACAGCTAAATGGGTAAACCCAAAGACTGGAGATACAGAAAAGTTAAACGATAATACGGTTGAGGAAGAAATAAAGGTGAAATGCCCATCGAAACAAGATTGGCTACTTTTTTTACATAAATAAAAAACGATTGAAATGATATGTGCCGAAGATTACAGCGGTTTAATCAACTAAATCAACTAAATCAACCAAATGAAATCAATAAATTTAATTCTAAGTTTCTTTGTCCTTAGTCTATTTTCAATACAATCTATAGCACAGGATTATACTAATCCAGTAGTTTCGGAAGATGTTGTATTTGAAGAAATGGACGGAATTGCTGCGGTTGAAGCGGAATATTTTTTCAAACAGTCTAAAAATGAAGTTCGACAATGGTATCGTACTTCGAAAAATGAACAGGCAAAAGTTGGTCGCGATGAGGACGGTCCGCATTGCAAAGATGCCGGGAATAACGCTTATCTTGAAATCTTGCCCGATACCAGGGTTACCGCAAATGATAAACTTATTGGTGGTGAAAATTTCAGTAATGAGGCAGGAGAAATGGGAATTCTTCATTATAAAATAAAAATAAATAATCCGGGACGGTATTACGTTTGGGCACGTATCTACAGTTCAGGAGCAGAGGATAATGGCTTGCATGTTGGATTGGATGGCGAGTGGCCTGAATCTGGACAGCGCCTGCAATGGTGCGAAGGTAAAGATTCGTGGCGTTGGGATAGCAAGCAACGTACTGAAAAAGTTCATTGTGGTGAACCCTATTTGATTTATCTCGATATTGAAAAGGCCGGAATTCATGAGATTACTTTTAGCATGCGTGAAGATGGAGTCGAATTCGACCGTTTTTTGCTTGCCAATAAAAAAGAATATGTTCCGGAAGGAATTGGTACTGATGTGAAATTGGCATCTGGGAAATTACCAAGGTCCTATCCTTTTGTTGCTGAAAACCTGGTTGTAGCAAAGTCATTTTTAAACGAAGTGGAAAAAAGTGTACCGGGTATAAAATTATTACGTGCCACATCTTTTCCGGTTGAAGGAACCAATTTTTATGTGAATAACGATTGGCTTGCAATCAATCCGGATCAACATAAAAAGGCATCGACTACAACAACTTACAATGCAAATAATGGAACTTTTGATTTGCTTTTCCTTGGAGTTGGAGAAAACGATGGAAATTCTAAATATTCAGTTTCTGTAAATGATAAAGTTATTGGAACTTTCCAGTCGCCTCCAAGTAAATTTTCTTTTGAGGAAGGGGCTAAATTTATTGGACTTTTTCCAAATATTCAGATTAATAAAGGAGATGGTATTTCAGTTACTTCGGAAGTTGCCAGCAACGATGGCGGAGAATACAGTCGTGCCCGTTGGGGTGGTATCGCCATCACTCCTGTTGGCAAGGGTTCTGCTGCTGTAAGTGGACTTTCCGACGCAGGTACTCAGCAAAATGTAGGAGGTGTGGCATCAGCACCAAAACCCGTAAAAGTAGTTTTGGACATGACTGGCGAATTAAAAAAATGGCACAAAGTAACTTTAACTTTCGATGGTCCGGAATTGGCGGAAAATTCAGAAGATAATCCTTTTATGAATTATCGTTTTGATATAGTATTTTCTCATAAAGCCAGTGGAAAATCGTATAAAGTGCCTGGTTATTATGCAGCCGATGGAAATGCAGGAGAAACTTCTGCAAAGTCTGGTGATAAATGGCGCGTTCATTTTGCTCCAACAGAAACTGGAGAATGGACGTATAAAGTTGATTTCAGAAAGGGTGATTATGCTGCAATTAGTTACAAAAAAGATAAAGGAGAAAGTGCTGGTTTTATGGATGGAGCTGAAGGAAGTTTCACTATTGCAGATACAGACAAAACAGGAAAAGATTTGCGGGGAAAAGGTATGTTGTTGCCCGATGGTACCCGTTACCTTAAATTTGCTGAAACCGGAAAGCCAATGTTAAAAGTAGGGCCCGATGCACCTGAGAATTTTCTGGCTTATGTCGATTTCGACGGTACTTTTAAAAACGACGGGCACAAAGATAATCTTGTAAAAACATGGGAGCCACATTTGAAAGATTGGAAGGAAGGCGATCCAACCTGGCAAGATGGAAAGGGAAAAGCATTGATTGGAGCCGTAAATTATCTTTCTTCAAAAGGAATGAATGTGTTTTCATTTTTAACAAATAATATTGCAGGCGACGATCAAAACGTATTTCCTTATGTTGATTATGACACATTTGATCGTTTTGACTGTTCTAAATTAGACCAGTGGGAAATTATTTTTGAACATGCAGATAAACTGGGAATGTTTCTTCATTTCAAAACTTTGGAAGCTGAAAATCAGGGATTACTCGATAATGGAGCGATCGGTGCAAATACAAAATTATATTACCGCGAATTGATGGCCCGTTTTGGTCATCATCTGGCTTTAAACTGGAATATTGGTGAGGAAATTGGCGACTGGATGGGAAAACACCCAACACCTCCAATGGATACTCCGCAACGTTTGGCAGCTGCCGAATATTTTTATCTTAATGATCCGTATCATCATCATGTTGTCATTCATAATGGAATGCCTTTCAATGATATTTTAGGAAAAGAAAGTAAATATTCGGGAGTTTCTCTTCAAACCAATTTACCCGATTTTAGCCGCGTTCATGGGCAGGTTAAACATTGGTTAGAGTTATCGAAAAAAGCTGGCAAACAATGGGCTGTTGCAGTTGATGAGCCAGGCGACGCACAACATGCTTTGCTAACTGATGGAGAAGATCCTACTCACGACAATGCCAGAAAAAATGGTTTATGGGGTGCTTTTATGGCTGGTGCATGGGGAACCGAATGGTACTTTGGCTACAAACATCCACATTCTGATTTAACGTGTCAGGATTTTCGTTCACGTGACTTATTCTGGGATCAGTGCAAATATGTTTTGGATTTTTTTGAGGGAAATAAAATTCCGGTTGGTAAAACAGAAAATTTGGATGAGTTGGTTGCAGAAGGCGATTATTGTTTAGCAGTGCCAGATGAAATGTATATTGTCTTTCTGAAAAACGGTTTAGGTTCGATCAATCTTGAAAATGTTGAAGGCGATTTTTCAGTTCAGTGGTTTGACCCCCGAAATGGCGGAGAACTTCAAGAAGGTAAATTGAAAAAAGCCAAAGGAGGCCAAACGATTGAATTAAAAGATGCGCCATCAGAACCGCAAAAAGACTGGGTAGTAATTTTGAAAAAGAAGGGATAACTTTTACCAAATGTAGTTAACGACATAAAACTTGTTTCGATTCAAATAGTTAAGTTGTCCAATTTTTCAATATCTTAAGACCCTGATTATATTCAGCTAAACCAATTTGAAGTTATGCTCTTAGTTGTCCTTTTGCTTGTTTGCGTTTTATTTATAGTTATTTCAACAACTAAATATAAACTGCATCCTTTTCTTGCACTATTGCTGGCTGCCATTGCTTTTGGATTACTTTCGGGTATGCCACTTGCAGAAATTGCAAAATCAGTAAATGGCGGTTTTGGTACAACAATCGGATACATCGGAATTGTGATTGTTGCAGGTTGTATTATTGGTACTTTTTTAGAAGAGTCTGGTGGAGCGTATATTATAGCCCAAAAAATTATGAAACTGGTAGGTGAAAAACATGTTCCGCTTGCCATGGTAATTATGGGATATATTGTTTCAATCCCGGTTTATGCCGATTCTGGGTTTGTTGTCTTATCACCATTAAGCAAAGCACTTTCAAAACGAGCAAAAATTTCATTGGCTGGACCTGCCATTGCGCTTAGTCTTGGCCTGACCATAACACACTGTCTTGTACCTCCAACACCAGGGCCTATTGCGGCAGCAGGTATTTTAAAGGCCGACATAGGAATGGTGATTATGACAGGAGGAGTGGTGAGTCTGTTTGCTGTTTTTGCTGCTTGGATTTTTGCCACAAAATTTGCATCAAAAATATATATCGATCCAAATCCTGATGAAGATGAAGAACAGATAATGGAAAAAGTAAAGGAAGCACCTTCGGCTTTTAAAGCTTTTATTCCCATAATCATACCTCTTTTATTAATAGTTTTAAAATCTGTTTCAGATTTTCCAACTAATCCACTCGGAACAGGATTTGTAAAAACCTTATTCGGATTTATTGGCGAACCCGTAATTGCCCTTTTAATAGGTGTATTTTTTGCATTTCTTTTGCCAAAAAAATTAAATCGGACAATGCTTTCAACAACTGGATGGGTTGGTAAAGCTTTATTATCAGCAGCAATTATTATTCTGATTACTGGAGCTGGGGGTGCTTTTGGAATGGTTCTTCGCAATTCCGGAATTGTAGATATTCTGGGAACTTCGCTTGCAAAAATAAATTTAAGTATCTGGTTGCCCTTTTTAATAGCCGCGTCATTAAAAAGTTCTCAAGGATCCTCAACCGTAGCAGTAATTACTGCGGCTTCCATAATGGCTCCCATAATGGTAATTTTGGGTTTTGAAACCGCGCTGGAAAAAGCTTTGGTTATTTCAGCAATCGGTGCAGGTTCCATGGTGGTGTCGCACGTTAACGATAGTTTTTTCTGGGTTGTAACGCAGATGTCGAATATGAATGTTAAAACCGGATACAAGTTACATTCATTAGGAACCCTAATATGTGGATTAACTGCTATGTCGGTTGTTTGGGTTATTTTTGTTGTATTTTGCTAAATCAATTTTATAATTAAATAAATGCATAACCATTATTTTAAAAAAATGAAGAAAAAGATAATACTTAATATTGAATCAGTTTACACTGCACATGCCTTTCTGGTAGGATCTGAATTTTACATTGGTGCTGGTTCTGAAACTTTACCAGAAGTATACCTTTACGAAATCTCCAGCGGTAAATCAAGTTTTGTGTCTGGTTGCCCGGGAGGTGTAATGAGTTTTATTCCGCTGCCTGGAAGTCCGGATATTTTCTTTTCAATTATGGGCTTATTTCCACCATTTATTGGTGCTGAAGCCGGTGTTTTTATGCACCAGAAATCAGGTGATGAATGGACAAGCACTAAAGTTTTAGATTTACCTTTTGCGCATCGCTGTGAAATTTTAAACCGCGATGGAATTAATTATCTTTTTGCAGCTTCCGTGAGCAAATACAAAAAAGATCCGGCGGATTGGTCCTTACCGGGAGAGATGCATTTAGCCCGGTTGGACAAAATTTTTACATTACCCTTAGAATGGGAAATCATTGACAACAGCTTAACGCGAAACCACGGAATGAATCGAACCAAAGTTGACGGAGTTGAAACGGTTTGTATTTCAGGGGCTGCAGGAATTTTTTATTTTGAACAAGTAGGTGATAAATGGTTGAAAAAACAACTCTTTGAGAAAGAAGTTAGCGAATTCGGTTTTGTTGACCTTGATGGAGATGGAGAGGACGAATTGGTTACCATTGAACCTTTCCACGGACAAACATTAAATGTTTATAAACGAATTGAAAATAAATGGGAGTTAAAATTTAGTGATTCGCTTTCTTTTGGTCATGGTTTAAGTTGCGGAATATTTAACGATGAACCAATAATTGTTGTAGGCAGCAGGCGCGGTTCTTTTGCGCTTGATCGATTTAAAGTTGCCGATTTGTCGCGCGAATGGAAGTTTTCAAGAGACGTTATTGAAGAAGATGCTGGTCCTACACAAACGCAGATCTTTACAGCAGGAGATACGGACTATATTTTAAGTTCCAACCAAAAAAAGAACGAGGTGGCGCTTTATTATTAAAGGAAAAGGGTTGGAATTATTTGTAAA
>JBBQPP010000181.1:0-7358 GCA_038217255.1 Bacteroidales bacterium
AATTTGGCCTATTTCTCAAAAGTATCGACTTTTAAAGAGATGGTTGACCATATTTACGGTCGCATCAATTTGTTGGATAACCGTCCGCGACCGCACATGTTTTTAAAAGAACTGGGCATGTATCTCGAAATTTTTAAGGAACGGATTGAAGAGTTTTTGAAAGACCCTGAAAACGCAAAAGAGAAAAAGAATCTGAAATCGTTCCAGGAAAACCTTTTCGTAGGAATTAATTACTATAAAACCATTTTTGCCGAAAAGAAAAAGGAAGTAATTGAGGATATGGAAAATATGCTCCAGAAATATTCGGTGATTAATATGGAATTGTAAGGGAGAAAGTTGTCGTTGTTGTCGTTGTTTTCACTGTTGTCGGTTGTTCAACAGGATAACAATGACAACCCGATAACCTGACAACCTTTTTTCAACTTCCGTCTTCGGTCTTCCGACTTCCCGCTATTTTCCAATCCTCCACCGCTTCGCTTCTATTTTTTCGGGAAAAATACCGCTACTGACATATTTCACGTCTTCGATAGAATAAAACGCCTTTGGATTGTAGGTTTTTATTAACTCGGCCATTTTGGGCAGTTCGGTACGTTTAATAATGCTGTAAATTATACTTACAGTTTCGGTCGCGCCCTGGGCATCCTGGTGGGTAATCCCATATCCGGAAGCATGCAATTTTTCGATAAGTGTATCAGCGGGTTTACGCGTGATAATCTGGATCTTGATGATCCCCATTGCCAGCTTTTCCTCTATGTACATTCCAATGTAATTCCCGGTTGCAAAACCGGCTCCATAAGCAAAGTAGCACACCCAGTTGTCAAGATTTTCGAAAATGCGTGAAATAGCAAGCAGCCAAATCAGTACCTCAAAAAATCCAAGTATAGGGGCAATTATTTTTTGCCCTTTGGCAACCATTACAATCCTAATGGTTCCAATTGAAACGTCACAAATGCGGGCAATAAAAATCAAGAAGGGCAAAACAAAGTAAGTAAATGTTGCACCTTCGTAAAAGGAATTCAAAAGTACCATGATTTTTTATTCAAAATTAGCTTAAAATTCTGAGGTAAAATGGAATTTAATGGTTTTAAACTCGTCCTGCGCCATTTGCAAAATGAAAGCTGAATCGGCCATAAACACGTCGCGACCAAGCTTGTCTTTTGCCATTTTCTGGTGTTTCCGCTTTTTGAATTCTTCGAGCATTTTTTTATCGTCCGATTCAATCCAGCACGCCTTGTACATTGAAAGTGGCTCAAAGCGGCATTTGGCATTGTATTCATGTTCCAATCGGTATTGAATAACTTCAAACTGAAGCTGACCAACAGTTCCGATAATTTTTCGCCCGTTGAACTGGCTGGTGAAAAGCTGTGCAACACCTTCATCCATTAATTGATCGACACCTTTCGCAAGTTGTTTCGATTTCATGGGATCGGCATTTTCAACAAAGCGGAACATTTCGGGCGAGAAACTGGGTAAACCTTTGAAGTTGATTTCTTCGCCGTCGGTCAGTGTGTCGCCGATTATAAAGTTGCCAGAGTCTGGTACCCCAATAATATCACCGGGATAAGCTTCTTCCACTATTTCTTTCTGCGATGCCATAAACGCGGTCGGGCTTGAAATCCTGAATGTCTTTCCAAGTCTTATATTTTTATACATTTTGTTGCGCTCGAAACGTCCCGAACAGATTTTAACAAAAGCAATCCGGCTGCGGTGATTGGGATCGATATTGGCATGGATTTTAAAGATGAAACCAGTAAAACTATCTTCTTCGGGTTTTATTTCACGCTCTTCGGTGAAACTTGGTTTTGGGGAGGGTGCAATCTTCAAGAAAGCATCAAGCAACTCCTGTACCCCAAAATTGTAAAGCGCACTGCCAAAAAAAACAGGTGCAAGGTCGCCGGCAAGGTACGCTTCGCGGTCGAATTCATTATAAACGCCTTCGGTAAGTTCAAGTTCGTCGCGCAATACCTGTGCATCGGCGCCAATATAATCTTCCAAAGTGGGGTCGTTTATATCTTCAAATTTTATGCGCTCTTCAATTGCTTGTATATCGGGCATAAAAAGTTTGAGGCTTTTGTTGAAAATATTGTAAACACCTTTGAAATCAGGACCGTCATTAATTGGCCAACTCAGTGGCCGGACCTTAATTTGCAATTGCCTTTCAATGTCGTCCATTAACGAAAATGGGTCTTGTGCCGGCCGGTCCATTTTGTTCACAAAAACAATAACAGGGGTTTTGCGCATCCGGCAAACATTCATCAGTTTTTCGGTTTGCGGCTCAACTCCTTTTGCGGCATCGATAACGATAATCACACTGTCAACCGCAGTTAATGTTCGAAAAGTATCTTCCTGGAAATCCTGGTGGCCGGGTGTGTCAAGGATATTCACTTTATATCCGTCATATTCAAAACCCATTACCGAGGTTGCAACTGAAATACCACGCTGGCGTTCGATTTCCATAAAATCGGAAGTGGCGCCTTTTTTAATTTTATTGCTTTTTACAGCGCCCGCAACACGAATTGCACCGCCAAAAAGCAACAGTTTTTCAGTTAATGTTGTTTTTCCTGCATCCGGGTGGCTTACAATGCCAAAAGTCCGCCTGCGTTTTATCTCTTCCAGAAATGTCATTTTTGATCACTTTAATTTTGAGGGCGCAAAAGTAGGGAAAGAAGTCGGAAAAGTTTAAAGTTCAGGGTTTAAAGTTTAAAGAAAGTTTACCCTTCATAATCAATTCTTTGTTTTTGCTTTCCTCAAAATCTCAGAAATATATGCCCAATATTTTTCGTGGAATTTCACACTTTTCTTACCAATAATATTATGGTAGCTTTGGGGTTTATCCTCAGGATTGAATTTCCGCAGGTACAAATCTTCGTATAAACCAGGAACTTCAGGGTGAAACTGAACAGCAAAAACATTTGGGTATTTATTATGCGCCAGTCCTTCCACTATTTTACCATCAGGCGAAAGTGCGGTTACTTCAAGACCTTTTCCAATTTTTTCTGCAGCCTGGTGATGACTGCTGTAAACACGTGGCTCAAATTTTTTCGATACGTTAACATTAACGCCGAAAAAACCGTTATTTGTAAATTGAATAGTATGAAGATTGATACCCATCAACAATGAATCTTCCACGATTTCCTGCCAATAATTGCGGTGAAGATTCGTGCGTCCAAGGTTTAAAATTTCCTGAGGTGTTCTTGCCCCGTATATTTCAGAAGGGATATCCTGTATTAATGTACCGCCGGTAGCCACATTCATGGTTTGCATACCGAGACAAAAACCTGTGACAATGTATTTTGGTTTTTCTTTTAAAAATGGTTCAAAATCTTCATTCCAATAACCTCCCAAAAGTTGAAAAAGAAATGTTGTTTCGAAATAATGGCGCTCTGGATCGGTAACTACCGAAAGTGTGTTTTCCTCGCCATAAACTCCTGGTGGAATATCGGGGCCACCAAAAAAGAAAACACCAATTGAGTTGTCAAATACTTTTTTTAGCATGGCAGTACAGTCGTTCTCCTGAAAAAGATTGTCTTCATTCAATTCACCTTTTATTTCCTGCAAATGGTAATTATCAAGATGGTTGTTTTCAATGTATGATTTAGTTTCAGAAAAATCATAATCCTGACCTTTGAAATACACGCCCACAAATTTAGTTTTACGGGTTTTTATATCAAGCAAATCAGCATTTACAAGGTATTGAATTGTTTTCAGGTTGTTAACTGTTGGGTTGGTAAGGATGATGTATTTCTTCCTGTGGTTAAAATCAGAATTGAAAAAATCCTGCGAAAAAGCCCCGAAAAAGAAAACTATCGAAACCGATAAAAGAAATAGTCGTTTCATATTTATAAATTTAATGGGACTCAAATATAGTACAAACTTGTTTTTTTGTGGCTATTTTATTTTCGATAATCTTTTTTGTGGAGAATACAACCGATACCCGGCTTTATATATTTGACGTTGTCAGGAGCTACGCATGCTGACAAGTCAAGTCTGTATTTTTCAGTAATTTTGATAACCTGACAACCACGACAACTCTTCCGACTTCCTTCTTTTTTTTTACCTTTGTCGAAATTCAAAATAGAAACAGCTATGAAATTCAATTTTAAATCACAGTATCTAATCATCGCCGCAGTTGCACTTATTCTTTTATTGCTTTTTGGTGGTAAAATGTTTTTAATTATTGATGCAGGCGAACGAGGAGTAATTTTTAAACCATATACCTCTGGTTTAGATAAAGAGAATATTTACGGCGAAGGTTTTCATATAATTGCTCCATGGAATAATATGTATATATATGGAGTACGTGAGCAGCAGCGCGATGAGCCAATGGACGTGTTGGATAAAAGCGGTTTGTCAATTAGTATGGATATCACCGTACGTTTTAATCCCATTTTTAACGAAATTGGATACTTATACGAGCAATTTGGAATAAACTATATAAACGTTTTAGTTGTTCCTGAAGTTCGTTCAACCGTTCGGCAGGTTGCCGGGAGATATACTGCAGAAGAAATTTATTCAACAAAAAGGGCAGAAGTGGAAAAAGCAATTATTGATGAAACAAAAGAGGTTTTAAGCCAGAATTATATTCAAATGAAAGCCTTGCTTATCCGTTCAATTAATTTACCTGACCAGATTAAAACTGCTATTGAAAGTAAATTAAAGCAGGAACAGGAAGCTTTAGCTTATGAATATCGTTTAAAATCGGAAACATCGGAAGCTGAGCGTCGCAGGATTGAAGCGGAAGGTATTGCCGCTTTTAACCGTATTATTAATGCCAGTTTGACAAAAGAAATTTTACAACAACGTGGAATTGAAGCTACTATTGATTTAGCCAAATCGCCTAATTCAAAAGTAGTAGTAATTGGCAGCGGGAAAGATGGTTTGCCACTAATTCTTGGCAATAATTAAAATATTATGCAGAACTTTGAAACAGGCTGGTTTTGTACCGGCCTGTTTCATTTACAATACATTTTGACATGATTAAAATTAGAAACCCTTTTATTGAAATGGGTAGCCGTCATGATTACAACTGTTTTGGCTGCTCGCCTTTTAACGAAATTGGTTTACAACTTGACTTTTGGGAAAATGGTGATGAACTTGTTGCAAAATGGCAACCCCGAAAATCGCTGGAAGGATGGTCGAACGTTGTTCACGGAGGAATACAAGCTGCCCTTCTTGATGAGCTGGCCGGGTGGATTGTTCTGATTAAAATGAAGACTTCCGGAGTTACTTCAGCCTTAAATGTGCGCTACGTTAA
Source organism: Bacteroidales bacterium (assembly GCA_038217255.1). Lineage (GTDB taxonomy): Bacteria > Bacteroidota > Bacteroidia > Bacteroidales > Prolixibacteraceae > Draconibacterium. The sequence continues at coordinate 5,255 of JBBQPP010000181.1, forward strand.
ACCCGTGAATATCTCGAAAGGGGAAATTACGGTAAAAGGCAAAGTAGTATCTGTTGCCAAAAAATTGGCAACAATTGCTGCTTCCTTGATTGATGGCGAAGGGACAGAATGTGCAACCGCACAAATAGTTTATTTTTGCTTACCCGAAAATATCGCCAGAGAAAAATACCATTATCCGGGCATCCAGTCCTTTTACGCAAAGGAATCCTAATTCAACAAAAAAAATCGTCAAACCATAAATTTGAAGGCGGAAATGATATGGATTTATTTTCAGGTCATTTTGAAAATTGACTTGATGCTTGATGCTTGATACTCTGTACTCAATACTCAAATCTCAGTACTAAACTGATTACTTTCGACGATTTTTAAATTTTTCCTGATGAGGGAAGATATCATCTTCCTCTTCTTCATGTTCATCGTAAATTGAAAGTCTTTTTTTGGAACTTTTGTCTTTTGAAACAGAACCCCTATTCCCTGCACCATAATTGTCGTCGAAATCGGAGTAGTTTTTTTTAACACTATTTTTCTTCATTTTATTGAGTCAATAAAAAAATAAAAAATGATTATTTATAAAATTTAATAATTTCTAAAGTGGAAAAATAATTAATTTTTAAATACATGATACTTCTTGATAGTTTTTTTTTGTTCTTTGCCATGAGGATGCCAAGTTTTAGTTTTATCTGAACGTTTTGTTTACGCACAAAAATTAATTTATTTCAATGATTTACATTCAAAACAGGATTGTGTATTTCACGTTTTATTTCGAACAAAGTATTTAAAAATGGTTCAAAATATCACAAAATACTTTTTTTTGGTTTCACTTATTTTTATGGTTGCATGTTTCAATGCAGCCGCACAAAATAATACAAAAACGCAACAGCGGTTTCAAAAAGCTTTGCAGTTTTATAATATGCAGGAATACCAAAATGCGATTTCAGAAATTGAAAAATTACTGAAAAAGGAACCGGAATATATTGATGCAATCCTTTTATTGTCAGACGTATATCATGATTCAGGTTCAACCCTAAAAGAAATTGAAACACTTGAAACTGCACTTCAATTCTCGCAAAATTCGCTAATTTATTATCGGTTGGCAAAAGCAAATTTTTCGGTCGGAAATTATGAAAATGCGCTTGTAAATTTCGAAAAATACCTGCAAACACCTGGAGTTTCTGAAGCCCGTAAAACCGAAATCAATCAACAAATCATGTGTTGCCGTTTTGCATTTGATGCAATGAAAAATCCGGTTGATTTCAATCCTGTTCGTTTACCTGAAAATATAAATACAGTAAACGATGAATATTGGCCATCAATTTCTCTTGATGGAAAGAAACTTGTTTTTACACGGCTGCAAAAATCTGCCACAGGTTTTGCGCAGGAAGATTTTTTTATTTCTGAATTTGATTCGGCTGGATGGAAAAATGCTAAGCCGATTCTTGAGATAAACACAAACGATAACGAAGGCGCGCAGGCACTTTCGGCTGATGGTAGGTTGTTATTTTTTACCGCTTGCAACCGTCCCGGTGGATTTGGAAGTTGCGATATTTACTACTCCGTTTTTAATGGCAAAAAATGGAGTTCACCCAGAAATGCCGGAAATGTTGTAAATGGTGGAAGTTGGGATGCGCAACCGACAATTTCATCAGACAATCGGTTTCTCTATTTCTCGTCAAACCGGGCAGGTGGGAAAGGGAAAAAAGACATTTGGCGGGCAGAATTGCTTTCAATTGAAGAAAATGGATCTTTGAAATGGGCAAAACCAAAAAATTTGGGTGACACAATCAACACGGGGGGGGATGAAATTTCTCCGTTCATGCACCCCAATAACAAAAGTTTTTATTTTGCTTCCAATTTTCTTGTGGGAATGGGAGGATTGGATCTGTTTCAGACTGAATTACAAACAGATGGAGATTTTGCTGAACCGAAAAATATGGGTTTTCCAATCAATACTTTTAAGGACGAACAAGGATTGAATATCAGTTTCGATGGAAAAACGGCTTACTTTGCGTCGGAGCGTGATAATATAAAGGGCTTGGATATTTTTACATTTCAATTGCCGGAAGAACTTCGACCTGAGCCTGTTACTTATGTAAAAGCAAAAATA
>JBBQPP010000182.1:0-7323 GCA_038217255.1 Bacteroidales bacterium
CCCGGGATTTATATTTATAAGCTAAAAAGTTCAACAGACAAATCAGGAATAGGGCGCTTTGTAATCGCTGATTGAAAAATCATCATTTTGTCTTTTACTTATTTTTCACAAAAATTCGCACCAAAGCAGCCCGGAAATTAAAGGCTAATTCATTTTAACTGCATTTGCTCATTCAGCTTCTTTATCCCCTTTATAATTGCTGTTTCAATTTGTTTGTATTCCGAAATGGTTTTCCCGGTGTAAATAAAAAATACAGCCAACTGTTTATCGTTGATTTCATCGTATAATTTTTGTTTATTCAAACGGTAAGCTTCACGCATTCGGCGCTTAATCAAATTGCGCTGAACTGCTTTTTTGAAATTCCTCTTCCCTACTGTAAATGCAGCTTGAACCTGATTTTTTAGCGGAAGTGGAGATTCGAGATAAACAACTTTTACAGGGTACACAAAAACTGATTGTCCTTCAGCAAAAAGTTTATCGATTATCTTTTTGCTGCACAGCCGTTCATTTTTATGAAATGAAAAACCTGTTTTCTTATCGTCATTATTTTCTGACAAACTTATCATTTTGAATTAAAAAAGGCTATCCACAAATTGACGGACAGCCTTTCAAAATTAGGTATATTTTTAATATTATACTTTATTATGCTTTTTAATGTATTGTTCCAAAGCCATTGCCATTGAAGGAGCTTGTGCTGTTGGCGCTTCAATATCCAACCTCAAACCGACTTCGATAATTGCTTTTGCCGTAGTTGGACCAAAACATGCAATCCTTGTATCGTTTTGCACAAAATCAGGGAAATTCTGGAGCAGGGATCTAATTCCCTGCGGACTGAAAAATACGAGGATATCATACTTTATTTCGCTCAAGTCGGATAAATTAGAGCTAACAGTGCGGTATAGAATTGCTTTTGTATATTTATATCCTTCAGCATCAAGCGAATCGGGTATTTCCTGTTTGTGGATATCGGAAAGTGGCACTAGAAATTTTTCATCTTTGTGTTTTTTCATCACGTTCACCAAATCCGAGAATTTCCCATCGGCATAAAATATTTTACGTTTGCGGTAAACGATATATTTCTGCAAATAAAAAGCCGTAGCTTCCGAAATACAAAAATATTTCATTGAGTCGGGAATGGTTAAACGCAATTCCTGGCTTACCCTGAAAAAATGATCAATAGCTGTTCTGCTTGTAAAGATAACCGCAGTGTGTTCAAGAATATAAATACGGTGGTTTCGAAACTCTTTACCCGAAACACCTTCAACCTGAATAAATGGCCTAAAATCAATTTTCAAACCATATTTTTCTGCCAGTTCAAAATAGGGTGATTTAGCCGTTTCTGGTTCCGGCTGCGAAACGATAATACTCTTAACTTTCAAAATATTTTGCTTTTAAGTGTAACATATCCCCTTCTTAATCAACAACTAATTTATAAATCAAAAGCAAGGGTAAAATTTCAAGGGTACAAAGGTATAAAAAGAGATAAAATATTGGAAACTGTTTTTTCAATAAAATTGAGATGCCCCTTTTTAATAACATTATATAAAACACCAACGTGGTAAGAACTCCCAGAAACACTGCAATCATTGGATTTCCAGCGGGATAGTATGCAATTAATGCCACCACCGGAAACAACACAATACCTGCCCCACGATTATAATTATTCATGTTGAACAGAAATTCCCTTGTTGCATTAGCGCCGGTAAAAATCGAACCGAGGGCAAAGTATGCCAACTTTTTAGCCAGAAAATAGAAAACTACCACTCCCAGAGTTTTTCCGTAAAACGAAAAAGAAAAAAGTGACTTATTATTTGAAACTAACACCATAACTTGAAAAATAAAAATAGAAAAAGTGATATAGAACAGTGCTTCCAGGCGAAATGCCCCGTGCAGGATTGAATAATTTCTTTCGCGAAACATGCGAAAAGCTGTGGGATAATTAATGAGCGACTGAAACAATGAGCCAATGTACTTTGAATATCCCGCGCGAACGCTGACAAGGAGCACAAAGGCAAAAAATATAATTCCGGTTAACCAATCGCCTTCAAAATGGCTCTTTCCGCGAGGTGTTATTTTTAACCCCGTCCACAATATATGCTCAACATAAGTTGTATCGGACTGGTAGCTTGAATCTCCAAAAAACATTTTTTCCTCGGGCCGAATATCAAAAAAGCGAAAAAGTGAGTCAGAGGGAGTCAGCAAAGTTGAATCAATTGAAACTAATGTAATAGAATCCTCAATAAATACTGAATCTTGAATATTTTCAACTGAAACTGAATCAAGTGTAGTTTGTTCGCCTGACAAGCCAGTTAACTGAGTTCCGTATTTTCCAGAATCATTCATTTACTTTAATAAGTGCGCAAAGATATTAAATGAATATGGATTGTTGTTTTATGATTTGTATTTTTGACCGCAAATGCCTGTATCTATCAAACAAAGTACTCCGTCAATTTATCTTGCCCCACTGCAAGGTTTTACCGACTTTGTTTACCGGAAAGCGTACAATGAAATTTTTGGAGGAATTGATGCCTTTTTTATTCCCTACATTTCAGTAAAAAACGACCAGATTTTAAAGAAATACGAAAAGGAAATCCTTGTCGAAAACAATCCGCAAAACAATGTTATCCCGCAGGTTTTGGCAAACAACGCAGATGAATTGCTGTTTCTTTCAAAATTTCTTAAAGAAAAAGGATACAATGAAATCAATCTCAATCTGGGTTGCCCTTATCCGATGGTAACAAACCGCGGAATGGGTGCCGGTCTTTTACCTCATCCGGAAAAATTGCACCAAATTCTCTCGTCTTTTTTCGAAAATTCAAATCTCAAATTATCTGTCAAACTTCGGGCAGGATTAATTTCGCCAAATGAAATTGAACAAATCATCCCGGTTCTAAACCAATTTCCGCTAACTGAAGTTATTTTTCACCCCCGAATTGCCAAACAACTTTATATGGGGGAAATTATTGATTCAGCATTTGATTTCGCAAAAACCAATTTAAAACACCGGTTGGTTTACAATGGCGATATTTTTTCGCTCGCCAACTTTCACAACCGTACGCAAAAATTTCCTGAAACCGAACATTGGATGCTCGGCCGTGGTGTTTTAATGAACCCGTTTCTTCCGGCTGAAATAAAGAGGATTTTTTATTCAGAAGCAGAAAAACAACAAAAACTTGAAGTTTTCCACAAGCGCATTTTTGAACTTTATACTGAAAAAATGGATAATGATGGAAATGTTTTGAACAAAATGAAACAGTTTTGGATTTATTTCAGTTACAACTTTACGGGTCAACATAAAGTTTTCAAAGCAATAAAAAAGAGCAACTCATTGAGAAAATACAGATTTGAAATTCAGGGGATTGTTGGCAAACTCTAATTTTTTTTAACCGATTTAACTGCCCATTTTAGCTGATTTAAAATAGAAAAGGGCTATAGATCTTCCATGCCCTAAACTTCCCAAAATGAAATATAAAACCAATCAATTACTGGAGCAATTTTCCCTTTCGTATTTTTCCATTAAGACCATTAAAAGCTGAATTTCTTTTAATTCCTCATCATCTTTTAAATCACCGCAAATTTCCAAAAACCGCTTTAATCCTTGCTGATAATCTTCTTCCGTTTCTATTTCGTAAATCATAAATCAATGGGCATCAAGCCAATTATCGGCTGCATTCATTTCAACAGTTAACTGTACACCAATATCAACGGCGCCTTCCATTTCAGTTTTTACAATTTGTTTCACTTGCTCAAGTTCATCAATCTGAACATCAAAATTCAGTTCGTCATGCACCTGCAGAACCATTTTCGACTTTAGTTTCAACGTTTCAAATTGCCGGTAAATATTAATCATCGCAATTTTAATAATATCGGCTGCCGAGCCCTGAATAGGCGCATTAATTGCATTTCTCTCTGCCATTCCACGCACAACAGCATTGGCAGAATTGATGTCTGCTAAATAACGTTTTCGACCTTTAATTGTTTGAACAAAACCCTGATTCCTTGCCAGTTCAATCTGTTTGTCCATAAATTCCTTGATTTTGGGGAAGTTATCGAAATAACCATCGATCAATTCTTTGGCTTCCGTGCGCGGGATATTCAACCTTTGCGACAGCCCATATGCTGAAATGCCATATATAATCCCAAAGTTGGCAGTTTTTGCTTTTCGCCGCATATCGGAATCGACTTGGTCTTCTGGGATTTGGTATATTTTTGCAGCAGTAATGGAGTGTATGTCTTTCACTTCGTTAAAAGCTTTCAGCATCTCTTCATCCTGGCTCAACGCGGCCATAATCCGCAATTCAATTTGTGAATAGTCGGCAGAAAGAAAAGTATGGTTTTCGTCGGAAGGAATAAACGCCTTGCGGATTTGACGGCCATTTTCGGTTCGGATTGGGATATTTTGCAGGTTGGGATTTACCGAACTCAACCGCCCTGTTGCCGCAATTGCCTGATTATATGAAGTATGGATTTTGCCTGTTCGTTTATTTACCAAAAGTGGGAGCGCTTCAACATAAGTATTCAGCAGTTTTGTCAATCCCCTGTAATCCAATATTTTTTGAATGATGGGGTGTTTGTCAACCAACTTCGTTAAAATTTCCTCTCCTGTTGAATATTGCTTCGTTTTTGTTTTTTTCGCATTCGAATCGATTTTTAGTTTTTCAAAAAGAATCAATCCCAATTGTTTTGGTGATGCAACATTAAATTCTTGCCCCGCAAACTCAAAAATTTCCTTTTCAATTTGAATAATTTCCTCCCTTAACACGGTGGCGTATTCTTTCAATTCATTTGAGTTAACTTTTACACCTGCATTTTCCATGTGGACCAACACCGGAATTAGCGGCATTTCCATCGTTTCGAATAACTCCCGCACTTCAAATTTATCAAGATCAGGATCAATCTTTTGTTTTAGCTGAAACGTGAGATCGGCATCCTCACAAGAATAATCGCGTAATTTTTCGAGGGGAACAGAGCGCATTGTCCGTTGATTTTTTCCGCTTTTCCCGATCAAATCTTCGGTGGGTACTTTTTTATAGTTGAGATAAATGTCGCACAAATAATCGAGCCCGTGTTTTAAATCGGGTTGTATGAGATAGTGGGCCAGCATTGTATCGTATAATTTACCTTTTACTTCGATGTCATAATTACTCAGCATCAACATATCGAATTTTATGTTTTGACCGATTTTAGTAATATTTTCATCCGCAAAAATATCGCTAAACTCTTCAATTACTTTTTTTGCTTCGTCAAACTTTGTGGGCAAAGTAACACAAAATGCTTCGTGACTACTGAAAGCAAATGAAAGACAGACAATTTCTTCTGATTGGGTATTCAGACCTGTAGTTTCCGTATCAAAACAAAATTCTTCCTGTACCGACAATTCAGCCCGTAAACTGGCGCGTTGCATTTCAGTTTCAACCAAATAATATTGGTGCGGAACTGTCTCAATTGTATTCTGCGTTTTGCCTGCCGAAAGTTTTTCGGGAGAACCTGTGTCAAACAAAGTTCCCTGAAAATTCATCTCTGCCTGCGCCGGGGCTTCCCTGAGTTTTAAACGTTGAATAAGCGTTCGGAACTCCAAATCTTCAAATACTTCAATAAGCGCTTCTTTATTTAACTCATCGCGTGTGAGGTTTTTTGTGTTGAATTCGATTGGGACATCTAAAATTATGGTAGCCAATATACGTGAAAGCCGCACCTGGTCTTCAAATTCAATTAATTTAACTTTCTGCTTTCCCTTTAACTTTTCGATATTTTGGTAAATTCCATCGATACTTCCAAATTCAGCAATCAGCTTTTCAGCATTTTTTGGCCCAATTCCCGGGCAACCAGGTATATTATCGGCTGTGTCACCCATCAAACCCAAAATATCAATTACCTGACCGGCGGTTTGAATGCCAAAATTTTCCTGTACTTCTTTTAATCCCCAAACCTCCGCATCATTGCCTGATTTGCCGGGTTTAAACATAAAAATATTATCGGAAACCAACTGTGCATAATCTTTGTCGGGCGTCATCATATAAGTAGTAAACCCTTGTTTTTCTGCTTCTTTTGCAAGAGTTCCAATAACATCGTCGGCTTCAAAACCAGCCATTTCAATGATTGGAATATTGAAGGCTTCAATAATTTTACGGATATAGGGACTTGATTTTCTCAAATCCTCGGGCATTTCATCGCGGTGGGCTTTGTACTCGGGGAACATTTCGTGCCTGAAAGTTGGCGCAGAAACATCGAAAACCACACCAATAAAATGTGGGTTTTCTTTCTCCAAAACCTGCACAATTGTGTTCGTAACACCCAGCATAGCCGAGGTATTTACACCTTTCGAGTTATAACGCGGATTGCGGATAAACGCAAAATAACTTCGGTAAATAAGTGCAAACGCATCGAGTAGGAAAAGCTTTTTTTCGTTGTTACTGGACATGGTATTTTAGTTTATTGATTCATATTGTCGTCAAGTTAACGCTGTCAAGTCTAAAGACGTTGACAGGTTATTACACATTCATTCTTCAATTATCCGATGCAAACCATTCGGCAAATGAAGTTGCAGTTTCAAACAAACGGACACTAAAAAGATTAACACCCGAAGGCAAATGTTGTTGAAGGATTCCGGCAATATAAACTACCATATTTTCGGAAGTGGGTTGAAAATCGACAACTATAAAACGTTCAGTAGTTTGCCTGAGTAGTTCCTTTTGTTTTTCCGTAACAAGTTTGTTTACCATTAAAGCATGGTCGAACCGGTTTACAATTTGAGTTTTAACAAGTTCCTTTATCTGGCTGAAATCCATTACCATTCCGTCTTTTGGGTGTGATGGTTCGTTTCGCGGTTCACCGATTAAAGTAACTTCGAGGTTGTAGGAATGCCCGTGAATATTGCGGCACAACCCATCGTATTCATATAGTGTGTGGGCCATTTCGAAATGAAACCGTTTTGTAACCCTTATTTTTGGCATGTTGTATTTTTATTTTGACGCGTGAAAGAATTAAAAATAAATCTGTGTTTGCAAAATTACCTGGCCTTTCGAGCTTGTCCACAAATCCTGACCTTCAACTTTTGTATAAATTGGCCGCGAGGAGTATTGCAAAGTCCATTTTATGTTATGTCCGTACATTAACCAGTTTATTCCTGCGTCGAATTGTAAAGATGCCTCATCAAGCGCATCGAATTTTTTGAAAGTTGCTGCCCCGTATGGTTGAAAACGGTTTTTCAGTCCTTGCCCGGGAAGCATATAACCAAATTCAGCACGAACAATGTGACCGGTACCAACTTCCCATTCCGAATTTCCAATTCCCTGTGGAAGTGCAATTTCAGCAGCCATTTTT
>JBBQPP010000183.1:0-7322 GCA_038217255.1 Bacteroidales bacterium
GAGGAGAAAGTTATTCAAGATATTTTTGGGGGATTTTTATAAATTGTTTTCTGTTAACGCTGTCAAGTCTATGGATGTTGACAGGATTTAAGAAGCAATATTGACTTGTCCGCATACTAAGCCATTGACAACGTCAACCAATACTTAGTTTAAAAATCCAACACCGTGACGTTGTTATCTTCCACCCAATAGCTAATACAATAATCAAACGTCATGGCGTTTTTAGCATTAAAATCGGAATTTATAAAATTATGTAATGCTAAAAAATTAGAATTATTGTAATCAGAATGTTCTAAGTACTGCAACCGAGTATCGGTTGGATTTTTCGCAATATTTTCGACAAATCGCCAGTATCAAACGGCCAATATCCCTAATCAAAAATTCCTCTCCAACAAACTTGCAAAATCAAAAGTAGTGTTATTCGCCGCTGAATCAGTAATCTGACTATTTGCGCAAACAAGTGTACGCGCCGGTTTATTGGCAATCGACGCGTAATCATGGGTAACCATAATTATCGTTTTACCTTCCTGGTTTAACCGAACAAACAAATCAAGAATTTGCTCCGAAGTTTCGGGGTCGAGATTTCCGGTTGGTTCGTCAGCTAATATCAATTCAGGATTATTCAAAATTGCGCGTGCAATTACAATGCGTTGTTGTTCGCCACCGCTCAATTGGTGTGGCATACTCATTACTTTATCCAAAACTCCAACACTATCCAAAACTTCGGCAATCCTCGATTCAATTTCAATTTTGTGTTTCCAACCAGTCGCTTTCAGCACAAAAGCCAGATTATCGTGTACGTTACGGTCGGTTAATAGTCTGAAATCCTGAAAAACTACACCCAACTCACGGCGTAAACTGGCAACTTCACTTTGTTTCATGCCATTCAATTGATGACCAACAACCGTCCCCATTCCGGAAATTAAGGGAATTTCTGCGTTCAATGTTTTAATAAGGCTTGATTTTCCTGTGCCAACTTTACCAATCACATAAATAAACTCACCCTTATCAATGTCCAGATTAACGTCTGTGAGAATAAGACTCCCACGTTGATAAATTTCAGCATCAACAAGTTCTACAATCTTGTTTGTTTCCATAATCCAAAGATATATTGTTAATAGTTGGCAAAATAATTGCAATACTAAATAATAAACAAAAGAAATAAACAGTTTCTTGTTAAGAAAAACAAATGAATTGTTGTCTTACTCCGTTTTGAATAATCTAATTTAGTAGATTAATTTGTCTTTGTTCTTTTAGAAAATAAAAACAATCAATTTGGTATCTATTCGTTATTAATGAAACATTAAAAGCATGAAAACACTTCGAATTTTATATTTCGTTCCTATTTTAATTTTCACCCAACTGTCTTTAACAGCTCAGGAAACGGAATATTACAATAATGTTCAGCAGGAAATAGACATTGCAAAAGAGCTTTTTGCGAAAAAAAAATACATCTCAACTTTTGATGAGTTTGAAAAAATTCAGAAACAAGTTGACAAGAAATCTGAATTGTATTCGGAAGCCGAGTATTTCAAGTCAGTTTCGGCACTAAAAGCCGGGTACAGTGCGGGTAGTAAGATGCTTACCAGCTTTACAAAAAATTATGCTGAAAGTCCCTATATCAATAGCGCCTGGTTTAACCTTGGTGATTATCAGTTTGAAAAAAAGCAATATGCAGTTGCCATTAAAACTTTTGCAAATGTAAAACGTGCTGATTTGAGCGAAAGTGACCGCATAAAAATAACCTACCAAAATGGATACGCCAATTTGATGGAAGATAATTTGGAAGTTGCAGAAAAAGAGTTTTATGCAGTAAAAGATGCAAACAGTTTATTCAGTAAACCTGCAACTTATTACTGGGCGCACATTATGTACCGCAAGGAAAATTACGAACAAGCGCTTGATGGCTTCAGAAAACTAAATAACGACCCTACTTATTCCAGATTCATTCCGTTGTATATCAGCCATATCTATTACAAACAAAAGAAATATGATGAATTGGTAAATTACATTGTGCCAATTTTAAATGATGTTGAAGAAGAATACAAAAATGAATTGTCAAAATTGGTCGGCGATTCCTATTTTCATTTACAGCAATATGGAAAAGCAATTCCTTACCTTGAAACTTATTTCCTATCAACAAAACTGACAACCCGCGAAGAAAACTACGTTTTAGGATATTGCTATTACAGCACCGGCAGCTTTTTTAAGGCAGTGCCTATGTTCCAAAAAGCATCGGAAGGAGAAGACGAAATGGCACAGAATGCCTACTACCATTTAGCCGACTGTTATGTAAAAACAAATGAAAAGGAAAAAGCAAAAATGGCGTATGATGCCGCTTCAAAATTAGATTTCAACGAAAAGATAAAAGAAGATGCTCTTTTCAATTACGCAAAACTCACTTACGAACTTTCATACTCACCTTTTAACGAAACTATTAAAGCTTTCGACAAATACATTGAATTGTACCCTAATTCAGAGAAAAATACTGAAGCCTACACAATTTTAAGTGAGGTTTACATGGATACTAAAAATTATAAAGATGCCATTACTTCAATCGAAAAAATAAAAGTAAAAACGCCCGCCATTTTAAAGGCATATCAAAGAGTATCATTTTACAGGGGATTAGAGTTATTTAACAACCTGGCATATAACCAGTCCATCGAATTTTTCGATCTTTCGCTTGAAAACGGGAGTCAGGACCGCAGTATAGCAGCACTTTCGCAATACTGGAAGTCCGAAGCTTTATACAGGGTTGGAGATTACAACAATGCAGTAAACAATTACACGAGATTTCTGTCTTTGTCGGGAAGTTCAGCATTGCCAGAATATAAAAACGCTGAATACAATCTTGCTTATTCCTACTTCAAAATCGAAGATTATACTTCGGCAGCAAACCATTTCAAAAAATATATTACCGCAACCCAAGGCGCCCGTACTGAAAAACAGGGCGATGCACTGAACCGTATTGGCGACTGTTATTTTATCAATACCGATTATGCGCAGGCAGTTCAATACTACCAGCAAGCATATACCATGAAAATTTATGAAGCTGATTATGCACTTTTTCAAATCGCGGTGTGTAAAGGGTTACAGCGCAATCAGCAAGGAAAAATTGAAAATCTCGAACAATTGCTGGCAAGTTTTCCGCAGTCCGATTTCCAGGACGATGCATTGTATGAACTGGGCCGCGCTTATGAAAGGCAAGGTGATAACCAAAAGGCAGCGGTGCAATACAACAAAATCATCATCGCCCACAAACAGAGCAACTATTATAGAAAATCACTCTTACAAATGGGTTTGATAAATTACAATAACAGTGATTTTAACAAAGCACTAGTGCAATATAAGGAAGTTGCCGATAAATTCCCGGAAACACCCGAAGCACAGGCGGCACTTATGGGAATCAAAAATTGTTATATCGAAATGAATAATATTGATGCTTATTTCGATTATGCAAAACAAACCGGAAACAGTATAAATGTTACTGCAAACGAACAGGATTCACTTTCATTTATGGCTGCCGAAAGAATATACATGGGAGGAGACAAAAGTGCTTCGACACAATTTGAAAAATACCTGCAACAGTTTCCTAATGGAGGTTTTGCGGTAAACAGCCATTTTTATCTTGGTGAGATTTTATACAATGAAGGCAAATTCACTGAGTCGAACAAACATTATTTGTATGTTGTAAACCAACCTCAAAATATATTTACCGAGCAGGCTTTGTCACGCTCAGCAGAGTTAACCTTAAACGCCGGAAATTATACAGAAGCGCTTGAATTATGTAACCGACTGGAAAGTATTGCAAGTGGAAAATGGAATATTTTGAGGGCGAACTTTGGGCAAATGCGGAGCTATTTATTTTTAAAGAATTATAACGATGCGATTGTAGCGGCCGGAAAAGTTAAAAAATCAGAAGTGGCCAATGAAGCCATGATAAGGGAAGCTAATTTTACCGAAGGAAAATCATATTACCAGTTAAATAATTATGCAAAAGCGATGGATGGGTTGAAAACAGTAGCGGCTGACGTAAAATACGAACAAGGCGCCGAAGCAAAATACCTGATCGCAGATATATACTTCCGCCAAAAAGAAATGAAAAAATCTGAAGATGAAATCACCGATTTTATTTCGAAAAATACCCCTTACCAATTTTGGTTGGGGAAATCGTTTTTATTGCTGGCCGATATTTACCTCAGCCAAAACGACCAGTTTCAGGCAAAACATACTTTGAAAAGTTTATACGAGAATTATAACGACGAAAACGATGGGATAAAAGCCGAGGCAGAGAAAAAGTTGCTGGTCATTGAAAATGAGGAAAAATCGGAACAGCAAAAAGCCATCGACAGTTCGTTTCAAATCAAAATTAAAGAACAATAAAAACCTGAAATCATGCTCAACAATATAAAAACCATACAAATTTTTAACCCTAAATCCCCAAAAGGGGACTTAGGTCACACAGTAAATCCGGCTAAAACTCCCTTTAGGGGGTTGGGGATAAAACTCTTTGCCGTCGTCCTTTTTTCCACAACAGCACTGATTTCTTCTGCCCAGCGCGATACAACACTTAACCGCGAAGTTGAAGTGGTAAAATCATTTAAACCTACAATTCAGGATGCCCACAAAATAAACGATATGCCCAAAATTGAAGAAACGGAACATCAAAAGCCAACTTTTAATTACAGTATAAAAAGTGACCCCATTATCAATACTTTCGCCGTAAACCCATTAAAAGCGGCAAGTATAGCATCCGCGCCAAAAGAAGAAACCGGATATGGTTTAATACGTGCCGGTGCCGGAAATTATAACCGACCTTATGGCGAATTCTTTTTCAATCATCTTGTTTCGAAAAAGTCGATTTTTGGCATACACGCAAAGCACCTTTCTTCAAACGGGACTTTGAAACTCGAAGGTGGTGACCGTGTTGATGCGCCATTTTCAAACAATGAAGCTGAAGTTTATTTCAATCAATTTTTTAGAGAATCTGTTTTATCATTTAATGTCGATTATAATCGTGATGCGTTCAATTACTATGGATATCCGATAAACCCAGTGCCCGAGGAGTTGATGGCACCAAATCAATCTCTCAATTATTTCGGCACAAAACAAGCCTTTTCAAAAGGAGGAATTACAGTTAAACTTGATAATCCTTCACTTGAGATGAATGATCCATTTTTCGGTTTCGATTTTGACTATCATTATTTCAGCACCAAAACCGGGCAGAACGAAAACTTTGGCAAATTTGTAGCCCATATTCAAAAACCTTTTAGCTTCGGAACCGGATTGCTCGATGCAGGAGTATTTTACACACAAGCAAATAATGTTGTAAACCGGAATTACAACAATATCGACAGCCGCCAGCAATCGTGGCTGTACCTCAATCCGGCGGTTTATTTTGGCAAAAAAATGTTCAACGCAAAATTGGGGGTCAAAACGTGGTATGTTTCCGACAAAGATATTAATGCACAATTAAGGATAACTCCTGACATACTTCTCAATTTTATGCCTGTAAAAAACATAATTAAATTGTACGCCGGGATTGGCGGGGATTACAAAAATAATTACTATTCGAAAATAGCCTACGAAAACCCGTTTGTCAATCCTGAACATGACGCTTACAACAGTTTCCAAAAGATCAGATTTTTTGGAGGTTTCGATGGAAAGTTCGCAGCAAAAACCAATTTCAAAATTGGGTTTGATTATTCGATGACTGACAATCAACCATTTTATTATTTACATGAATACTCTTTTCTTAAATACTCACCTTTTCAATCGAGTATAACCGCAGCTCCAACGATTGTTGATAATGATTTTTCAATTTTATATGATGATATCAATCTTTTTAAATTAAATATTGAAATCATACACCGTTCATCCGACAAACTTGATTTATTGCTTTCGGGAAACTATTATGCCTATAAACTTGATTTACAAACAGAAGCATGGAATATGCCAGCCTGGGATGCCACATTTTCTCTCGGGTACAAAATTAGTAAGCAGTTGAGTTTGTCTGCGGATTTCTTTTTGATAGGAGCAAGAAAAGCTTTGATTAAAGAATCGAAGTTTAAGTATAATGATACAGCGTCTTCAATACCAAATCCTACAACTTACAAATCCTTTAATCTTAATACAGCTTTCGATATGAATTTGCGCGGAGATTACAAAATCACCGAAAAGTTTTCTGTATTTGCACAGCTCAACAATTTCGGTGTACAGCAATATCAACGTTGGTTTGGCTACCCGGTTCAAAGTTTGAACTTTTTGGGTGGGGTTAGTTATGCGTTTTAATTGATTTTATTTTGAATGGTTTTATTTTGTAAACGCTGACAGGTCTTTGGACGCTGTCAGGTTTGAAGAAGCTGCGCCTGACTTGTCAGCGTGCGTAGCTCCTGACAACGTCAAAAAAGTTAGAAATCAGCAAATCTGTGGCAATAATTCTAACCTCAAAATAAAATATCTGCGTCCTATTTTCAAGTTAATAAATTGTTGAAAAATCGTTTAACATACACCTCAAAAAAACCGCTCACTCGGTTAATTTTATTATATTTGCACCATGTTTTTCATGCACATTTTGAACATAATTAAAAACTTGAATATCAATTAGTTTCCCACAAAAAGCGAAACCCGTTTTTTACACTGGAAACTTTTTTGTTTTAGTAAAATTGAATACGAATAAAATAAAGAAATAAGAGAATGAGTGAGATAGAAAAAAATGGTACTGCCAACGCTGGAAACGGAAATTATTCGGCAGACAGCATCCAGGTTCTTGAAGGATTGGAAGCAGTGAGGAAACGCCCGTCAATGTATATTGGCGACACTTACGAAAAAGGGCTGCACCATTTGGTTTACGAGGTAATCGATAACTCGATAGACGAAGCGCTGGCAGGATATTGCAGCAACATAGATGTGATTATTCATCCCGACAATTCAATTACCGTTAAAGATGACGGGCGTGGGATTCCAACTGAAATACATACAAAAGAAAACAAATCGGCCCTTGAGGTTGTAATGACGGTTTTACATGCCGGTGGAAAATTCGATAAAGATTCATACAAAGTTTCGGGCGGTCTGCACGGAGTCGGCGTTTCTTGTGTGAATGCCCTTTCATCGCATTTGCGTGCCGAAATCCACCGCGAAGGTAAAGTTTGGGAACAGGAATACTCGAAAGGAAAACCGCTTTATACAGCAAGGGTTATTGGAGATTCGGACCTTCATGGTACGATAGTCAATTTCAAGCCCGATGATACAATTTTCATT
The DNA here is from genome assembly GCA_038217255.1 of Bacteroidales bacterium. Classification (GTDB taxonomy): domain Bacteria; phylum Bacteroidota; class Bacteroidia; order Bacteroidales; family Prolixibacteraceae; genus Draconibacterium. Next base: position 7,261 of record JBBQPP010000183.1, read on the forward strand.
TCATCGGTTTATAAGTACGAAATACTCACGGCCCGTTTGCGCGAACTGGCATTTTTAAATGC
>JBBQPP010000184.1:0-7286 GCA_038217255.1 Bacteroidales bacterium
AAGCACAATAAACTGAAAACCATTTTTTTCGAATGAATAATAAGCGGATTGCATGTTACGGTATTCAATTGCTTTTTCGCGTGAAGTTCCCCCGTCCATTTCGTGGTTGCCAATAACATGGTATTTATCACCCGGAAACGAATTCCAGATATCGAAGTAATTTGCATATTTAGGTTCAGGTGTGCTATAATCTCCAAGTTCGATAATAAAATCGGGCTTTTCCTTTTTCATTGCATCAATAAAAGTTGTAATGCGATATTCCGAATCGTGCATGGTTGGCAGGTGGACATCGGTGCACATACCAATTTTAACAGTGCTGTATTTTTGAGCTGAACTGTTCAGGTTGAAAAAAACAATTTGGAAGATTAGAAAATAAGCTGTTTTATTCATTGTAAATAATATAAGAATGTTTGCCACAAAGGCACTAAGGCTCAAAGAATCACGAAGATTTATATTTATTCAGTTATGATTTCTAAATACCGAGCCATCCAATAAGGCCAAAGCCAGAAAACAGGTTCGCGAACCTGATGCGGATCACCCTGAATTGCAGCCCACGGATTTTTATCCCACCGCACTGTTGCTCTCATACTTGGTGGTGGAAGTTCCGAAATCTGAATTTCCTCAAGAATTGGTTCACGCACAATTTGTACATCTTCACGCAGCGTATGGTCAATGGTCCAGTCAACTAAATCAAGAGGCGTATCTTTTAAAAATTCAATGGTTTGCGGCACATTCACCTTTTTGCCGGTTGCAAGTGCATAAGTGAGGTTGTTGATTAGATTTTCTCCTGCTTTTTGTTTTTCCATCCATTCATTTGCCAGATTTTCATAAAACCTTTTAAGTTCAGGATCTTTTTCGTATTTCAATAAAATCGGAAATAAATATCCTTCCATAGTCAAATCAAAGTAGATTTTCCACGCCGGATTTTTAGTGTTCAAATGGGAGGCATTCTCCAAATAACCTTCTTCGTCAATTAAGCGACGGTACTCTTTTTCAAATTTCTCTTCGCCTGTTATTGCAGCAGCAAACTTCAGGTAAGCAAGCAGTTCAAAAGAGTTAAGGCTTTTTTCTGACGACCAGTCAGGATCGCGGTTTAACTGCTCGGGCGACCAAACTCCCCAGCGGGTGTGGGTTCCATCCACATCAATCAAATTATAATTATTCTTAACCAGCGCAGTTGTCAGTTTTGAAACATGATTTCTGATGGCAATTTTATCCTGTTCGGTGGCAGCATATTCATAAAAGAAAAAATAGCTCATATAATGGCCATCCATTTCATCGCTGCTTGTATCGCCTTTCCACAGCCACTTTTTATCGGCAGATAAATGCCATCTTTTTTCAACAGGTTTGTAACGCGGATCGGCAACCAATTCATCGGCTAGCTGGTGTTCGGTGTAGGTTCGGTTTGCGTCATTTACCTGTTTCCAGTTTGTGGGCACTATTGTCCGGGCAAAAAGCCCGTCAGTTCCCGTAACTTCATATAAATAACTCAAAAAACCGAAAGCTTTCCGCGCTTTAATCAGCGCATCTTCATCTTTTGTAACAGCGTATCTGAAACTTTCCATGGCCAGATATCCGCCCGTGTATTCACCATCGTTATCATCATCGGTATTTCGCCAGGTTGAAGTATCGCCCGGGATTTCGAGCCGAAGAACACCACAAATCCAGGGTTCGCGGATATGTTTTTTCATCAGTTGATTATAAAAATAATCCTGTTTTTCGGCAAGAGTCATTGTGTTTCGTTTGATTTCACTCACACCGTTTGCGGTTGCAATCCAGGCATTTCCATCTTTATCGAAAGCCACATCGTTAACTTTATTGTCAGCCAACCAGCGTTTGCTGAAGCGCAATGAATGTGAACCATCTTTGGCATAACGCACCACGCCCATATCTGTGCCAACCCACATTACACTGTCGGGAGAAATTGTTATTGAATTCACAAATATGGATGGAATGCCTTTGTTTGGCGGCAGATTTTTTTCAAGTTTTCTGTTATTTCGGATTGAAACGCCACCCATTACACCGACCCATATTTTATTGCCGGGCGCTTTTGAAACTGCTTTTGCATAACAACTGATCAAGTCATCCTGAAATAGCTCGGATTCCCCATTTTTACATGCATACAAACCTGCATCGGTAGCTACCCAGATTGTACCGTTTTCATCGATCATCGCATCGCGAACTGAACTTGCTATATTGTACGGTTCTTTAACAAAATCATCAATTTTCAGTTGCCAGATACCGTGCGGTCCCAGTGCAAATGTCTTATCACCCTCAGAACAAATTACTGAAATGGGCGGCACTGTACCTTCAATTTTTTTCATCTTTTCGTCGGACCAAAAATACACACCATTCCATGTTCCCAGAAGTACCGTTCCCTCCAAATTTACGGCTACTGAATATGCCGGGCCGTGATCTTTCCCTGATATTACCGGTATCCACTCTTCTGAATCAACTGGTTTGTAAAATACTCCACCAGCGGTGGCAACCCAAATGTTTGAAAATCTGTCCACTGCGATGTCCCTGATTTCGTTGTCTTCGTTATTTTTCCCAACTGTGTATGCCTTATGGATTTCCTGGATAAAAGGTTCATCGACATAAACCGAATCAACTGCTATCTCCACGTTCGGCGATTTTTTGGTTATGCAAGAGACATTTGAAATTACGATTAACGCAAACAAAACGATTAAACCTAATTGATTTTTCATTATTCCTTATATTTAATTATGTGCTTCATAAACAGGCCATTTACTATCTCCCATCCTGAAATTAGTAAAATAAGCTTTAAAACTTGATTTGAGAGGGCTACAAGCATAAACACCAACATTTGCACTGTCGAATGGCTTGTGCATGTGCAACATCCGCATTTGCCTGAAAATTTTACCATCTACCGAGTTTTCGATATAAAAATCCTGGCCGCGACGGCTCAACCTGTACCACATTTCCCAAACTCCTGCCGGAATATTGGTGGTGGCCCAATCCGAAAAGCCAAGGTTGGTAACCACTGAACCCAAGCGCGAAAATTTTTTGTTTTCATATTCAACTGAAACTTTTACCCAGTTTTCGTTGTCGATATACAACAGCAGTCCACATTGGTCATACAAAAAACTGCTTGCATCAAATTCGGATTTTACACTGAAAGTAAAATCACCCTCAACCGGGGTTAAAAAAGCCGGGGCGTTGGACGCGCTAAAACCGTAGTAAGTTCGCTGCCATAAATCAGTTTCGGGTTCAGTTAAAATCGATAAACTTTTCTTATCAATCATAAATCGTCTGGGTTGATTAAGCCAGTAAAAATCCGATAATTTCAATTTGTTTTCCATGATTCGAAAATTTCAGTTCGCTATCTATTTTTTTAATTCTAATTTCCCAGGGTGTTGACAATTGAAAAAGAATGTTTTCCTGGAACCACATTATCAACAATACAATACTTTGCAACACATTCCGGATTTATTTTTTTTCCGTCCATCAACACACTATATTTTTCCAAAATTGCAGGAATATAAACCCTTGCCACCGTATTACCCGGTATCTCAATATTCATATTAAAATATTTTCCTTCCTGCTGCTCGAAATCAACCAAAACATCTCCGCGAATTGTTGGGAGTTTTACTTTGGCATATTCTAAATTTGCCGGTTGTGGTTTTATGGAGATTTTCCCAAAACCTGGTTCAAGGGGTTCAATACCCATAAGTTTTCGTGGAATAATATGTGCGGGAGAAGCACTCCATGCATGACTCCATCCGCAATATTCAGGCATATATTTTACGTCCCACGCTTCTGTAGTCATTGTTGAACCCACATTAATCATGTTCATCCAACTTCGGTCAGTTTCAGAAGTTAAAAGGTCCAGCGCATAATCGTCTTCTCCCGCAATATATAAGGCTTTCATCAAATAATTCGCTCCGTAAACTCCCGTAGCCATTCCCTTCGATTTAATATATTCTGCAACTTTCAACCTGTTTTTTTCGGGAACCAAACCAAAAGCCAGCGGAAATAAATTTGCATGTATTGATGAATGTTTGGAACCTAAACCATCGATATACAATCCATCGTCATTTATAAAATATTCATTAAATTTCTTTTTTAATTTTTTAGCACGTGATTCAAAAAAGCTGGCATCTTCCTGCTTCCCAATCGCTTTTGTCATTTCCGACATCAGCACCAAACAACGGTAATGAAATGCATTTACCACCGAATTATAAGTTTTAAACTCAAAATCATCGGTTTCGCCCCCATCACCTAAGCCCTGACCTTCCCTGCCTAATTTTCCGTGAGGCCAGTCCACAATATCAAAAATTGTGTCGCCCGTAAAATAAATTGAATTCAAAAATTCTTTTGTTTGAAGTCCGGTTAACGTGCTTATCAAACCATTTTCGGTTGTCAGCGCCAACAGGGTTTTGGCTTTTAAAACTTCATAATTCCTTTCTATTAACTCTATGTTGCCTGTTTGCATATAATCAGCATAAGCCATTAACACACTGTGCATTATCCATTCGGTGGGCCAGGCAGCATGATAGAATAGATTTTCGGTACTATATCGTTGAATAGCATATTCCCTGTCCAACGCATAGTAGCACATTTGCTGAATATAGCAATCGGCTTCATACATCATGCGTTCTCTCTGACTGTTGGCAAAATCGCCGTTAAATGTGTTTGCAAAGGTTGAATATTTGCACAAATTATAAATTGAATTGAGTTTCTGGTTTGAAGAGGTGAAATAGGACGCATCGTTATTATGGTCATAAAATAACGCTTCCTGTTTTATTTCATTTACAACAAATTTTTCGGCGCCCAAATTAATTTCACAATACCGAAATGGAATAACTTCAGGCATATTTACCGGCAATTTTTGGCTGTGTGGATAATTGGAAACAAAGCCCGGGATTTTTAAAATGTAATCGTGTGTCCCATTTTTCAGCGTTAAAGGATATTGTACCGAAATAATGCCTCCGCCCGGCTGTTTATCAATGCTGTTTCCGATTGCCTTTTCACCCAGATTAATTAAAACTACAGTTGAATCCAATGAATTATCGTTCCTGGTAATATTCAATTTAGGATAAGCAAAAGCAGATTTTCCAAAGTCATAAAAAATCATCGAATCACTGGCGATTTCTCGCTTTGGATTATTGCCGTGAAAACGAATAGCCTGCCTGTCTTCCCAAGTCCAGTAAGGAACACCATTATTATCAAGCTCATCAAATCTGATACGCTCTCCTGGCCAACTTCTTTCAACCTCAAAATCAGATGTATTGAAATTTTGATTTTCACTCCACTCGGTTGGGTTTCCGGCAGCATCCCGGATTTTTACTTTCCACCAATAGGAAGCGTTTGAAAGAAGCGGTTTTCCTTTGTATGAAACATTAATAGATTGGTTAGAACTAATTTCCCCGGAATCCCAGTAATTGCCAATATTTTCATTCAAAATAGCCTTGGAAGACGCTACTAATATTTGATATGATTTTTGAATTTTAGCCGGAACAACCCATCCAAATTTTGGATTTCGGTTAGATATATATGTGATTCCGGGGCTTGAAAGCAAATCGCATAACAAACCAAAAGGAACAGAATCATTGGTTGTTACATTATTAAAAGTTTCTGTATTACTAGTTTTCAGAATCATTTTAGCATTAACAGATAAACAGAAAAAACCAAAGAAAAGGATTCCCAGAAAAAATATTTTGCTTGATAACGATTTTAAATGCTTCATTAATCAGTGTGTTTTTAGTTTGATTGTTGTTTGTTTCCTCATCGTGCCTTATTATTTCAAATTTGCTGAAAATGAATAGTTACCCGATTGAACTTTAAGTTGATGCACCCCGTTTGAATAACCTACGTATTCAATCCCTTTTACCTTGTTCAATGGATTTCCGCTTTCAAAAATGGCTTCCATTTCATCAACCGGAATATATACAAATGCCGAGGTATTAAACGGAATTTCAACATTTAGAGTAAATTCTCCTGCTTCAATTTTCCATTTCGAAGAAACCATTCCCCTTATTGTTTCTGTTTTTCCTTCAGCACGGGTTAAACCATTTAAAAGATTTGGACTTATGATAAAAGTTGAAAAAGCCGGATTGGTTTCATCGATTTGAATACCTGCAATGTACTTATAAAACCAGGCATCAATACTACCCATCATTACATGGTTTTTCGATTGTTTCAATGTCCAGAACTCACAAACAGTTGTGTATTTTTCCATCATGCTGTTCCAACCTGGGTAGGTTTTTTGATTGATGATATTCCATGCAACGTCAGTTCTGCCGCACATTGCAAGTGCTTCAGGCATGTATTTCGTTCCAAGAACGCCAGTAGTTAAATGATTCTTCTGAGTTATCACAATATCATTGACAAGATTTTCAAGCACTTTGTTTTTTGCATCTTCAGGAACCAAACCGAGGAAAAGCGGAAAAGCATTTGCCATTTGACTACCATCTGTATAATTTCCTGTTTCGGTATTGAAATAATTTTTGTTGTAAGCTACGCGAATATCCATCGCGAGGTTTTTATAAAACAATTCGTCGCCTTTATTTTCCAGCACATTTGCGATTTTTGACAAAATTGTGGCATCCCAAAAATAAAATGCGGTTGGCACCGATTCTGGCTGGCCTTCTTTCCATCCTTCAACCATACTTCCCCAGTCTCCTATCCAACCTATAGGCAAAATATAATCGGTTGAAATGCTGTCGAGAAATTGCATGTATCGCTTGAAGTTTGGGTAATGACGGGCTAAAATCTGTTTGTCGCCATAATACAAATAATACTGCCACAACATTGTAAAATAAGTGCTGCTCCACTCCACGCCTTCATCCCAAATATAAGGTTGCGGCGAAATGATGGGCAAGTCGCCTGTAAGTTCATCCTGATTGAGTTGAATCCCTTCAAACCAGTTTTCATAAAAGCCCGCCATATCAAAATTGAACATTGCTTCTTCTGCTGTAACCTGAGCATCGCCAAACCAGCCCAAACGCTCGTCGCGCTGTGGGCAATCCATGGGGTAACCAAGCATATTGCTTTTTTGCGACCACACTGTAGCACGATGAATTTTATTTACCAAATCATTGCTGCAATAAAAATCACCTATTTGTTTATTGTCGGTATGAACCACGCAACCAGCAATATCCTGCAAATCAAAAGAACCATTTTCGGATGAAAGTTCGGCATACTTAAATCCGAAATAGGTAAACCGCGGCTCATAAGTTTCAATTCTTTCACCTTTTAAAATGTATTCAGCTGGTGCCTTTGCATTTTCGTTGCTGGTGGCATCTAATTTTCCATCAGCGGTA
>JBBQPP010000185.1:0-7285 GCA_038217255.1 Bacteroidales bacterium
AATTCCTCTTAATAAATAAATGTCGAGCACAAAAAACATATTTCTTGAAGATTCCAAAATCGCTTTTGACAAGAAGCACAGGAAAACTATAAATTTTAATATTTCGCGTTATGATGAGGCTGTTTCACGTGGAAAACTTCGATATGCAAACCTCGAATTGGCAAAACAAAGGGCATCGTATATTAAAGATAAAGCCGTTGCTAATCTGTCAAATTATTTGGAAGAATTTGAACGAAATGCAATTAAAAACAACATTCAGCTTATTTGGGCCAGAAACGGTGAGGAAGCAGTTTCTGAAATCATTAAAGTTTTAAAGGAAAACGAAGCGCACTTGCTTGTAAAAAGCAAATCGATGATTTCGGAAGAAATTGAGCTAAATGAAAATCTTGAAAAAGCTGGTTTTGAACTCGTTGAAACCGATTTGGGCGAATTTATCGTGCAGGTTGCAGGCGAAAAGCCTTATCATATTTTAACTCCGGCAATGCACAAATCAAAGGAAGACGTTGCCGATCTTTTCAATAAAAAATTTAATACGCCGCCCAATTCAACACCGACAGAAATTACGCTTTTTGTTCGCGATAAATTGCGCAAAAAATTTACATCGGCTGAAGTTGGTGTAAGTGGAGCTAATTTTTTAATTGCCGATGTTGGTGGAGTAGCTCTTACTGAAAACGAAGGGAACGGTTTTATGTCGGTGGCTTTCCCAAAAATACATATAGTAATTACCGGTATCGAAAAAATACTGCCCTCAATAGCCGATTTGCCACTGTTTTTGCCACTTTTGGCGGCACATGGCACTGGTCAGCAGGTTACTGTTTACAATTCGCTTTTAACTGGTCCAAAAAAAGAAGGAGAAGCAAACGGTCCGGAGAAAATGTTCGTGGTTTTGCTCGACAATAACCGGACAGAAATTGCAAACGAAAAAGAACATTACAAAGCATTAAAATGTATCCGCTGCGGAGCATGTTTAAATGCCTGCCCTATCTATAAAAATGTTGGTGGTTATACTTTTGGCTCTACTTATACCGGGCCAATCGGTTCGGTAATCACGCCGTTTTTTAATGGCTTCGACAAATACAACCATTTGAGTTATGCTTGCTCGGTTTGTGGCGCATGTTCCGAAGTTTGTCCTGTAAAAATACCGCTGCATGATTTGCTTCTGCTGAACCGTAAAAAAAGTGTTGAACAAAATCTTGGTTCCTTTGAATGGAATTTTGGTATGAAAGCATACGAATGGGCGTTTAAAAAGCGTAAAAACCTTGATTTGGTTGGCGGAACAGTAAAAAACACAATATTGAAAGTAAATAAAAACGCGTTGGGAAATCAAAAAGAGTTTCCGACATTCGCTAAAAATTCATTTAGTAAAACCTGGAAGTTAAATTTAAAATCATAGCTATGTTATCGAACACTTGTAAATATGCATTGCGGGCGCTCATCTATCTCGGGAAATATTCTGAAAAAGATTCGCGGATCGGCATCAAAAAGATTTCGGAAGATTTGCAGTTGTCATCTCCATTTCTTGGTAAAATTCTTCAAAACCTTGTAAAACAGAAACTACTTGTATCGACAAAAGGGCCAAACGGAGGATTTGGATTAGGGAAAAAAGTAGAGAACATTACACTTTGGGATATTGTTACCAAAGTTGATGGCGAAGAGTTTTTTACAAACTGTTTGATTACGCTCGAACCTTGCCAGACTCATGATCCAACAAGACCGCTTTGCCCGGTTCATACACAGTATGATAAATTACGCAAAGAAATTAGCTCTTTTTATAAAGATACCACGCTTGAAATCATCAGCAAGGATATCGACAAATTTGAAGAATTTATAAAACTTTAAAAGAGTTTTTCCCATTTTCTACCAGATACAAACAGATAGAAAAACAGGACTGCTGCCAAGACGCCAATTGAATTGGCTAAAAAATCATATATATCGCTTTGGCGTGTGGCGGACAAAGAATGCTGGATGAATTCAAGCAAACCACTGGATATAATTGAAATCGAAGGTGCTAAAAGGTAATGGTTTAGATTTAGTCTTTTCAGCGGCCTAAGCATAAAAAGGGAAAGCACAAAAAAAAGGGAAAAGTGTACAATCTTATCGAATTGTGGGATTCTGAAAAAAAATTTAGTAGGCAATTCATTGGCTGGGATAAAAAGCAAATAACATATAATTGCCAGCCACAAAAAGGGTTTCCAGAAGTATAGTATTTTCATTTTGTGTATTGTAATTTTCAGTTGTAATCCTTTAATCATCAAAAAAGCTGTGCAATATTAAGATTTTTTGCACAATTCTTATTTTTAAATTATTTAAACAAATCAGAGAACACTATGGCAGGTATATATGTTCACATTCCATTTTGCCGCCAGAAATGCTATTACTGTGATTTTTATAAAACCGTTAATACCTCGCTCACCGAAAAGTTTCTTTCAGCCCTGAAAACCGAAATCGTTCAGCGGAAAAATTATCTTGAAAACGAACAAGTTGAAACAATTTATTTTGGTGGTGGAACTCCGTCAGTTTTGAATAAAACTGAATTAAGCGGAATAATAGATTTTTTACAACTGCATTTCAATATTTCAGAAGTCGTGGAAGTTACTTTCGAAGCAAATCCCGATGACCTTTCAATTGAGTATTTGAATGATATTTACAGCACTGGAGTTCGCCGTTTAAGTATTGGTATTCAATCTTTTCAGAATGAATTTTTACAAAAAATGAACCGCCGCCACGATGCAAACCAGGCAATTGAAGCGGTTGAAAATGCAGCAAAAATTGGTTTTGACGATATCAGTGTCGATTTGATTTATGGTTTGCCCGGGTTAAAAATAAATCAATGGAAATCCGATTTGGAGCAGGTTTTCAATCTTCCGGTCCAGCACCTTTCGGCCTATCATTTAACCTATCACAAAGGTACGCCATTTTACACCTGGTTAAAAAAAGGGACTTTAAAAGCGTTGAAGGAAACTGAAAGTATTAAACAGTTTGAGATTCTGGTTCAATCGGCCAAAGAAAACGGATTTGAACAATATGAAATATCGAATTTTGCAAAAGAAGGCCGATATTCAAAACACAATTCATCGTACTGGAAAGGGGTAAAATACCTCGGACTTGGGCCTTCAGCGCATTCATTTAATGGTTTTTCGCGAAGCTGGAACAGCTCACACATTGATAGTTACATAAAAGCACTTGAATTTGGGTTACCTTTTTTTGAAGAAGAAACACTCAGCGAAAACAACAAATACAACGAGTACATTTTAACCCGGATTCGTACTATTTGGGGAGTTTCCACTGAAGAGCTGCAAGAGCGTTTTGGAAGTGAAAAATTAACCTATTTCAGAAACAATATCAACAAATATATCAACACAGGTTTGGTTAAACTGAACAACGGGATTTACAATTTAACCGAAAAAGGAATGTTTGTTTCCGATGAAATTATGTTGAACCTTATGTTCATTTAATTGTTGTCCAACAAGTTGAATTAGCAATTTCAATTGACAAATAATGTTAACAAGGACTGTAAAATATTTATTAATCCATATATTTGCGGTTCTCAAAAAAAGCGGTTTGAATGGATATTAAAATTGTAAATAAATCAAATAACGAAAACCCTGCTTATAGCACACAATACTCGGCAGGAATGGATTTGCGGGCTTTTTTGCCTGAACCGGTTATATTGAAACCTTTGGAAAGAAAATTAGTACCTACCGGATTGTTTGTTGAAATTCCCGATGGATACGAAGCTCAAATCCGCCCCAGAAGTGGATTAGCGCTTAAAAAAGGAATAACTGTTTTAAACTCGCCCGGAACTATCGATGCCGACTACAGGGGTGAAATTTGTATAATTTTAATCAACCTGTCAAACGAAGATTTTGTAATTGAGAGTGGGGAGCGGATTTGCCAGATGATTATTGCAGCCCACGAAACCGTGCAATGGAATTTAGTCGAAAAATTAGAAGAAACAAAAAGGGGAGTAGGGGGTTTTGGCCACACCGGTAAAAAATAATAGAATGAAAAAAATAATATATGTTTCCTGTATCGCTCTTTTTGCCTCGTTTGTTTCGTGCACGGGAGGGAAAAAAATTACCGAGCAGCAAGTTGTAAAAGCAGCGGTTGAACCCGAAAACAAAGAACTTGACGAGAAAAAACAAATGGAATTTGACTATCTGTTTTCGGAAGCGATAAAACAGAAAATGTTCGGGAACACGCAAAACGCGATACAAATTTTATCGAGTTGTCTTCAAATCGACCCGAATTCATCGGCAGCAATGTATGAATTGGCCAGTATACATGCAGCAAACAACGATTTTACAAGTTCCACTATGTTGCTCGAAAAAGCTATCAGTTTAAATCCTGGTAACATTTGGTACAAACAATTACTGGCGCAAATTTATCAGCAAACAAAGAAATTTGAAGAAGCCGCTGCAATTTATACCGAAATGCTAAAAGATGACCCTGATAATCAGGAATATTTATACACAAAGGCAGTTATGCTGGCCAGCGCAAAAAAATATGACGAAGCGATAAAAGCCTATAAATTGCTCGAATCAAAAACCGGGATAAATGAACAGATTTCAGTGGAAATACAACAACTCTACATTGCAAATAACCAGGTTGACAAAGCTTTTGCAGAGATAGAAAAACTTATAAAAGATAATCCAACTGATGCAAAATATTATGGGTTGCTTGCCGATTTATACCAAAGCCAGGGCGACAGCATAAATGCTCTAAAAAACTACAACAAAATACTGAAAATGGATCCAGAAAGCGGGTTCGTGCATTTTTCTTTGGCCAATTATTATCTTGAGCACCAGGATTTTGATAAATCTTTCGAAGAAACAAAAAAAGGGTTTGCAAGTAAAAATGTTGAATTGCAAACCAAAATCCAGTTATATATGATGCTGGTTTCCAACCCCGAAGAATCAAAAATTACTGGGGAAAAAGAAGCTGAGTTGATTGATATTTTAATTGAAAATCATCCCGATGAATTTTTGGTATATACAATCCAGGCTGATAATTTATTGCGGAACAACAAACTTTCGGAAGGTAGGGATGCCCTTTTAAAAGCCTTGGAACTGGAAAACAATGATTACATGATTTGGGAGCGGCTGTTGTTTGTTGACAACGATTTGCAGGACTGGAAAGCTCTTTACAAACACAGCTCAAATGCGATCGAACTATTCCCAAACCAACCCAACGTGTATCTTTTAAAAAGCGTTGCTGGCATTCAGCTTGAAAAATATGATGAAACCATTGCTGCTGTTAACGAAGGAATTGACTACGTTGTTGACAATCCTGCTTTAAAAGGTCAATTTCTAATGTTAGAAGGCGAAGCACTTTATAAACAAAACAAACTTGATGAAGCATTCAAAATCTTTGATAAATCGGTTGAAACCAGCCCTGATAATTATGTTGGTTTAAACAATTACGCTTATTATTTATCGTTGGCTGGCCGCAATTTAGACAAAGCCGAAAGGATGAGCGGGAAAGTGATCGAACGTTTCCCAGACAATGCAACTTACCTTGATACTTATGCCTGGATACTTTTCAAAAAAGGGAATTACACACTGGCCAAGTTTTACATGGAAACAGCCATTAAAAATGGGGGAGAAGATAATGCAGTAATGTACGAACATTATGGTGATATATTGTTTATGCTCAACAAATTAGAAGAGGCAAAACAATATTGGGAAAAAGCGAAAAACAGTGGAAGCACATCGGAGGTTTTGTTGCGCAAAATCCGCGAACAAAAATATTTCGAAGAATAAAAATATGGTCAGGCTTCAGTCACAATTCAATTTATTTTTATTCCTTTTTTTGATAATTGTGCTTGGTTTTTCTTCGTGCAAAACATCCCGCGAAATTCCAAAAGCAAATATAAAGCCAATCGGAACTGCTAAATTACTTAGAAATGTAGCAGAAAATAGTTTGGTTTATGAGAGTTTGTCAATTAGTCGCATCAATTGCCAGTTCAACAGCAACCAATCACGAACATCATTTAAAATCAGCATAAAGGCAATTAAGGACAAGAAAATATTAGCTTCAATTACCAAATTAAACATTCCTGTGGGGCGAGTTTTACTTACACCCGACAGCGTGGTGTATGTAAACTATATCGAAAGGAACTATTTTGTTGACGACTACACGTTTTTAAGCAATTTCCTCAATATCGACCTCGATTTTTCCACCATTCAATCGATTATTTCCAACAATGCTTTTTCGTATCGAAACGATGAAAAAGATAAGGATTTCAAAACATTCAGCACTTCGGTTGAGAATGGGTTGTATGTTTTGCAGTCGGAAAAAGAGCGGAAAGTATTTAGAATGGAAGAAAAAGGAAAAACCGGCAAAATTGAACGCCGCTTAAAACGATTGGATGACAACGCTTTGATTTTGCAGAAAATGAGTTTTAATCCTAAAAATTTTGCTTTGACTCGGCTGCTTATCGAAGATAAAACCAACAACCGTAAAATGGAAATGAATTTTGATGAATTTGAAAAAGTGTTGAACAAAGATTATCCTGGAGCCATTGATATGAGGTTTATTTCAGAAACCGACAATATCTCCTTGAAATTAAGAATGAGTGGTTTTTCGACAGAAAAATTAGATTCACTTAATTTAGAAATTCCTCAAAAATATCAACAAATCAAGGTAAATTAAACACTTAAACAATTACTTTCGCAGGAACAAAATTTTATTCTCGAATGAAGTTATTGCTCGTTACCGGAATCTTTATATTTCAATGTTTACTTGGTTTTTCGCAGTCGATTGACGAACTGCAGAAGAAAAAACAAGACGCTGAGAATGAGATCAAGTACACCACCAAATTACTTAACGAAGTTCAAAAAAATCAAAAATTATCACTCAACCGCCTCCAATTATTAAACATCCAAATCGAAAAAAGAAATACAGTAGTTGCTTCAATAAATAGCGAAGTTGATATTTACAAGGAATTTATAGAAAACAATTCGCTGGTAATCAAGCTGATGAACAATGATGTTGATGAAATCAAAAAGGAATATGCCGAATTGGTTAGATCTGCTTTTCGCAACAAAAATGCTTATGACGGTTTACTTTTATTGCTTTCTGCTGATAATGTAAACCAGGCTTTCCGCCGGCATTTGTACATGAAACATTACACTGCCTACCGCGAAAACCAGGCAGAAATTATTGTTACAATCCAGGAAATGCTGAACCAAAAAATGGTGAACTTAGAGCAACAAAAACTGATAAAACTGCAATTATTGACCGATATTAAAAAAGAAACCCAGCAGTTGGCACAGGAAAAAAC